>JBGQGR010000075.1:0-8918 GCA_041497495.1 Anaerolineae bacterium
ATGCGTACGTCGCGCAGGGCCGCATCGAAGCGCGCTTCCTGCCATTACTGTGGCTGGCGATCATCACCGCCGCCGGGCTGGCGCATTCGCTGATCTTGAATCGTCAGGGTTTGATCAACATCGGGCAAGTGGTGGCCTTTAACGGACAACTGATCTTGTTCGGCTTCCCGACGTTTACTTCGGCATTTGCTTACCCGCAAATTGCTTCGGGACTATCCAGCGCAAAAAGGATTCTCGAGCTGCTTAACGCGAAGAGCGATCTCGATGAAAACCGATCGGGCTACGCAGGCGAGATGAAGGGCGCGATCGAATTCGAGCATGTGACGTTCAAATATCAATCGGATACACCGATCTTGGATGACGTGAGTTTTGCGATTAAGCCGGGACAAACGATCGCTTTGGTCGGACAAACCGGCGCGGGTAAAACCAGCATCATCAAATTACTGAATCGCATTTACGAAGCAACCGAAGGCCGAGTATTGATCGACGGCATCGACGTGCGCGATTGGCAGCTCGCTTCGCTGCGCCAGCAGATTTCGATCATTGAACAAGATTTGTTTCTGTTCTCGCGGACTGCGGCGGAGAACATCAAGTTTGGCAAGCCCGACGCGGCGCACGAGCAGGTCGAGGCAGCGGCAAAGGCCGCGCAAGCGCATGACTTCATTATGAATTTCGCTAACGGCTACAGCACGATCATCGGCGAGCGCGGCGTGACGTTGTCCGGTGGCCAGCGGCAGCGAATTGCGCTGGCACGCGCGCTGCTGACCGATCCGAAGGTATTGGTGCTCGACGATGCGACCAGCGCGATCGACAGTGCGACCGAGGATCAAATTCAGCAAGCGATCTATAACGCGGCGCGCGGCCGCACGACGATCTTGATCACACATCGGTTATCCCAAATTCGCTGGGCCGATCTGATCGTGGTCATGCGCGGCGGGAAAGTCGCGGCCATTGGAACGCACGCGGAGTTGATGGAGAAGTCGCAGGCGTATCGAAGAATTTTTGCAAGATAGCCTCCCCCTACCCCCTCTACCAATTTTGCAGATGAATATTTTTTCTTAATCGGGAGAGGAGGGCCGGGCTTGGGGTAGCTGAGGCACGGAGTTTTGTATGGGCATGTTTGGCGGCCTCAATGCCGAGGCTTATGATCGCAGCTATACCGATCGGGTGCTGATTGGACGCATCTATCAATATTTCGCGTCGTATCGCCGGCGGATGATCCTGATCGCCGTGGCGACGATCGCCATGGCGATCTTCGGCGCGGCTTCGCCGCTGCTTGTCTCGAACGGCGTGCAATCGCTGATCCAGGCTCAATCGGATTTATATCTCACCGGCTTGGTGCTGGTCGTGCTGCTGATCGGCGTACTGAATTGGGCGGCGAACTGGGCGCGGCGGCAACTGACTGCGGTCGTTACCGGCGATGCAGTCTTATCGCTGCGGCGCGCGGCCTTCAACGCTTCGGTCAATCACGATTTGTCGTTCTACGATGAATTCCAGACCGGCAAGATCGTCAGCCGCATCACGTCCGATACGCAGGAATTCGCGCAGATGGTCACGCTGATCACCGATGTGATCAGCCAGGTATTGACCGTGATCATTCTGCTGCCGATCTTATTCTCGATCGAATGGCGGCTGACGATTGCGATCTTGCTGATGACGCCTGTGGCGTATCTGGCCGCCACCGGCTTTCGATCGCTGGCGCGGCGCGTGACACGGCAGGGCTTTCGCGCGATGGGCGAAGTGAACACGGCCATTCAAGAAGCGGTGACCGGCATTCACATTGCTAAAAATTTCCGGCAGGAAAAAGCGCTGTACGAACGCTTCATTCATATCAATCAATTATCGTATCGCGTGAATCTACGACGCGGCTTTGTGCTGTCGAATGTCTTTCCCGTGCTTAACGCTTTGACGGGCGTCGGCACGGCGGTGCTGGTGTATTTCGGCGGCTTGACGGCCACTTCGGGCGCCATCACGATCGGCGCGTGGTATTTGTTTGTCGCCAGTGTCGATCGGTTCTGGTTCCCTATCATCAACATCGCCGCATTCTGGAGCCAATTCCAAGCAGGCCTAGCCGCAGCCGAGCGCGTCTTCGCGTTGATCGATGCCGAGCCGGTGGTGCATCAGATCGATCAGCGCCCTGCCCCCAAGTTGAAGGGTAAGATCGAATTTGTCCATTTGAATTTTCGCTACTCCGATCAAGAAGCGGTGCTGAAAGATTTCTCGCTGCATATCCGCCCCGGCGAAAGTTTAGCCCTGGTCGGGCATACGGGCGCGGGCAAAAGCAGCGTCGCCAAATTGATCGCCCGTTTCTACGAATACCAATCGGGATCGATCCTGATCGACGGGCAGGATATTCGATCGTTCGAACTGAACTCGTATCGCAGTCAACTGGGCATCGTCTCGCAAACGCCATTCTTGTTCAGCGGCACAGTCGCCGACAACATCCGTTACGCCCGGCCCGATCTTTCGGATCAAGAACTTGAAGCGATCGCCCGAAAAATCGGTGGCGGTGAATGGCTGGACACTTTACCGACCGGTTTACAGAGCGATGTTGGCGAACGCGGCTCACGCTTGTCGATGGGCCAGCGTCAACTCGTGGCGCTCACTCGGGTGCTGGCGCAGCGCCCGGCCATCTTCATCCTCGATGAAGCCACGGCCTCGATCGATCCGTTCACCGAAAGCCAGATCAAAGATGCGCTCGATCTCATTCTGGCGAACAGCACCTCGATCTTGATCGCGCACCGGCTTTCGACCGTGAAGAACGCCGATCGGATCATTGTCATGCGGTTGGGCGAGATCATCGAGGAAGGCAATCACGATCAACTGTTGGCACAGAGCGGTCATTACGCGGAACTGTATAACACTTACTTCCGCCATCAATCGATCGAGTACCGACCGGGCGTGTCCGATGGATCGATTCAAGTTGCCATAGCACAGAACCAATAAAGCGCTGTATTTTTTTATCCTTCAGCCCTCTGTCTTCAGCCTTTTTACGCCTATGCCGCCTAAACGCATCGAGATCAAACCCGGTCTGCGCGTGCAGATCATCGAGAAACAGAATCAGCGCAGCGGTAAATTGACTGTAGGCGTTGTCGCGCGCATCCTCACCAGCAGCCCGCAGCATCCGCACGGCATCAAAGTGATGTTGGACAACGGCAAGGTTGGTCGCGTGCAAGCGATTCTGCCTGATGCACAGCCAATCAGACCCCCAACAACACTTTAAGCTGGAAAGACTTGCGGCAGCAGCCATCCATTTCGCTGATCGCCATGCGAATAATTCCGATCGGATTGACTGGAGATCGATCGGGGTTTATACTGGATTCAAAATACGATCATCGCTATATCACGGGAGGTCAACATGAAACGTTACTTGATGATCGTCCTGGCCGTCTTACCAGCGACTTTGCTGATCACCATCGTCGCGCTCGGGACTCCTGGGATTCTCGGGACTCACACCCCAACGACTCACGATCAAGTCAGCAGCGCGATCGATAGTTATCTGCAATATCGCGCGCCAAAGTCACGATCGATCAACTCGATCCAACGGCTGGTTCCCGCCGGCCTGCCGGGAAAATTCACACCGCAAATGAGCAAAGCCACGTTCGGTAACGGCAATTATTTCAAGAGTGAATTTCACTCCACCAGTATCCCCTTAATGTGGCTGGGTCAGAAGCCTCTGCCCTATCCGCCCGCGGCCGTGTGGTGTGTGCGCTTGCGGCCCGCCGGTCATCTTTATCCAGAGATCGTATTCGTCGCGGAGCATGAAGACGATTATCACATGGAATGGATCGTCCACGATCCGGCGGCTGAAAATTCGACGGAGTTGGCCGCCGAGTTGGCGACTTTGGGTTGCAGCGAAGTTGAGCAGCCGTGATCGCGATCGACACTTTATCGATTGCGGAGTTAACCTTCGTTCGCGGCGACAGATGTCAAACTCCGATCAACTGACTGCTTATCCCGAAGTGCTGGCTCTGCTGCAGGACTTGCTAGCCCGTGTGCGATCCATTTTAGGCAATCACTTTGTCGGCCAGTATCTGTTTGGCTCACTCGCCAACGGCGGGTTCGATCGAGACAGCGATGTTGATGTCCTCGTTGTTACCGACGATGTTCTCTCCGCTGATCTCTTCGCTGCTCTACAAACGATGCAGGCACGCATCGCTGCGCTCGACGTGTGGTGCGCGACGCAGTTAGAAGTTTCCTACATTCCTCAAGCCGCATTGCGCCGCTTCGATCCGGCGAATAATCTTCATCCGCACCTCGATCGCGGTCGGGGCGAGACCTTGTACCTGATGCAGCACGACAGCGATTGGGTTGTTCAGCGCTATGTCTTGCGCGAACGCGGCATCACTTTGGCCGGACCTGCGCCACACGCTCTGATCGATCCGGTCTCGCCCGACGATCTGCGACAGGCCATGCTGCCCATCTTGCGTGATTGGCTCGCGCATTTTCTCGATGAGCCCGATCGATTAAGCAAACAAGGCAATCAATCCTACACTGTTCTCTCACTCTGCCGCATCCTCTATACGCTCGACTTTGGTCTGGTCATCTCCAAGCCAGACGCAGCCCGCTGGGCGCGAGAGAATCTAGGGGAACAGTGGATTCCGTTAATCGATCATGCCTGGAGCGGCCGGCAGCATCCGCAATTGAAGGCACAGGCAGGCGATGTGAACGGTACATTGGACTTTATCCGTTTCGCGCTTGAGCGCAGTCGATCATTCGAAATAGTTTCAACCTCGCAGCACGTATCGATCCAGTAAACCGCCTCCTCCTCTCCAAAATATCAACTCAAGGGTCGGTCGATCTATAATGAATTGTTGCAGATCGATTGAAAGTGTTGAGGCTATATGTCGCGCATGACCCGACGACAATTCTTGAAACTCAGCGCGAGCGCTGGCGCAGCGATCCTGCTGTTGCCCGACGGTTGTCGCTCGCTACTCGAACAGATCGAATCACCTCTACCAACACCGACGCTGCCGATTGCCGCCAGCCCGATTGCGCCTACGCCCGACGCTACACTTGAACCATATCGGAAACTAAAAGCACCGATCGGAGGCAGCAAGATCGGCCTGCATGTGGTCTTCGGTCCGCGCGAAGGGCTCGATGATTTTCTGCGGCGCTGTGCCCAAGCCGATCGACCCGTGGCTGTGGTCAAATGTGTCGATGATTTCGAAGCTGCTTTCAAAGCCAAGCACTTCAGCGATCGAACGTACACCGTCGGGCGTGTCAATTCGGTCGGGCTGACCAAGAAAAACTTCGTCGATATGCAGGCGTGGGAACCGGCTGAATACAGTCCGCCCGCCGAGTTTCACTACACCACCGCGCAAGAAGCCGCACAAATGTATTACGATCTCGTGAAACCGATCTGGGCGCTCAATCCCGCGATCGATGCGTGGGAAACGTTCAATGAATTCTCATGGCATTGGGGTTGGCAGGCCGATTTCTATATCCGTCTGATGGATCTCGCTGAAGCTGATGGTTATCGCTTGGGCTTGTGGTCGCCCAGCGGCGGCAATCCGCCCGAAGAGTTTTATCCCGACATCGCCCGCGCTTGTCAACGCGCCAAAGCGCACGGTGATCACATTTTGTGTTTGCACGAGTACAGTTGGGATGGATTGCTGAAAGAAGCACCGTCGAGTTTAGTCACACGTTTTCGTCGGCTGTACAAATATTTGAAAGAGGTCGATGCCGTTATTCCACTCGTGATCTCCGAAGCAGGCGAAAATGGCGGCGGCGGATTCACCGGCACGCCGACCTTCATCGATGATTTCGCCTGGTACGATGCGCAGCTCAGCCGCGACAGTTACGTGATCGGTTGTGCGGCGTGGACACTGGGCGATTGGAGTGGCGCGAATTTTCAAGCCGCCCTGCCCGCGCTGGCCGATTACATCACCGGTCAACCCGATCCGCTATCCTCGAAAATTTATCTGCCAATGATCAAGATCGATCAGTAAGTGGGTGTTCCTTTCTTCATTCCACCGTTGCCCCGCATCGATACGAATCCCTGCCCCCACCCGTCTGAATCAATTACGCCATTGATCATTTGAACCCCCTCTCGGCCTCCCCCGATAAATCAGGGGAGGGGCGATACGTTCCCGCCCTTGCGAAGCGGGGGCGGGTAAGAGTGGTGGTTTTCGTCAGCTCTCAAATAATCCCATCATGAGCAAATTGCCTCGTCCCCACTGGCGAGCCTCGAAAGAAATGCAGCAGCGCGCACGCGACCTTCGTCTGAGATTGCCACGCGCCTAACGGCGTTCGCAATGACGGTGGCTAGGTGAGTCGTCGATTTCTTCTGTGCCAAATCGAAACTCGTGATCGAGATCGACGGCGACACGCACTTCGATCCCGATCAAGCGCAATATGATCGTGAGCGCAGATGTGGATTCCACGAAATCCCATCGGAGGCGAAGAACTTCGCGTTCACTCCTCAGTCCTTCAAATAAAACGGCACATCGACAATCACCCGCGCCTGACCAAATCGCTGCCGCCGATACATCAACGCCAACTTCAGCAGCCACGCCGTTTGATTGTGCAGCAGATATTGCCAGCGCCGCGCCGGAACAAACTCGGGCAGAACCACTACCGCCTGCTGTCCATCATTGCAGTCTCGATCGGTTTGATCGAGAAAATCGAGCAGCGGCCCGATCGTCGATCGATACGGCGACGGCACCACCTGCAGCGGCACATCGGGCGCCCAGGTCTCCCACGTGCGCCGGACTTTTTCTGTCGCCGCTGGATTCGTCTCGACGTAGACCGCCGTGACGTTATCGGACAGCGATCGCGCAAAGCGCAGCGCTTCAAGCACGCCCCGATGCACGCCCGAAATCGGCAGCACCACTCGCGGCTCGGCGAGTGGCCTTAACCTTGGCGGCAAACCGTTCAGCGACAACTCGCGCGCCACCTGTTTATAGTGCGCCTGCACGGTGCGGAAGCCGAATACCATCAGCGGGATCAATACGGCTACGATCCACGCGCCCTCGGCGAACTTGCTGATCGCGACGACAGTGAATGTGATCAGCGTCGTGAGCGCGCCCAGTCCATTGATCAGCGCTTTGGCCTGCCAGCCTCGCCCGCGCAGCCGGATCCAATGTATGACCATTCCGCCCTGCGACATGGTAAACGCGATGAACACACCCACAGCAAACAACGGAATCAACGCATGTGTGTCGCCATTGAAGACGACGATCAGCACGCCGGTCAATCCGGCCAACACCAACATCCCGTTCGAGAATACCAACCGATCGCCCAATTGCGATAGTTGATGCGGCAAATATCCATCGCGAGCCAGAATCGATGCCACGCGTGGAAAGTCCGCAAAGCTGGTGTTCGCCGCCACGGCCAGAATCAACAGCGTGGCGACTTGCACGACCACATACAAGATCCCAGAGCCGAGGATTCGGCGGGCCAAGGCCGACAGAATGGTTTCATCAGCTCCGGCCACCACCGCGAAATGCTGCGTCAAGCCGATGCTGCCCAAGAAGAGTGCGCCCATCAGGCAGGCCATGACGATCAACGTGATGCCTGCGTTTTTCGATTCGGGCCGCTTGAAGGCGGGTACGCCGTTGCTAATCGCTTCGATACCGGTTAAAGCCGTACAGCCCGCCGCAAAAGTGTGCAAAATCAAGAACGGCGTCAGTGCGACAATCGCCGGCGGCGCAGTCGCCGTTAGTGCGCTCGGTCCTTCACTGAAAGCGCGTAGGATGCCAATCGCCAACATCGATAGATACGCGGCGAGAAACAGATACACAGGAATCGCCATCAGTGTGCCCGTCTCGCGCAAGCCGCGCATGTTCGCCAGCATGATGATCGCCAGCAGCACCAGCGCAATCTCCACCCGATAGGTCCACAAAGCCGGAAAGGCTGAAGCGATCGCCGCCACGCCCGCCGTCAGACTGACGGCCGCCGTCAACACGTAATCGATCATCAACGCGGCCGCGGCGATCAGGCCCGGCAGCGCGCCCAAATTTTCCCGCGCGACGGTGTACGATCCGCCGCCGTTCGGGTAAGCATGCAGTGTTTGAAAGTACGATAGCGCCAGCATGCCCAGCAGCAGTGCGATCGCTACACCGATCGACCACGAGTACGCGAGTCCGGCCGATCCGGCCACCACTAACCCCAAGAAGATCTCTTGATTCGCATAAGCGATTGATGACAGCGCATCGGGCGAAAAAGCCGCCAGCGCGCGCATCTTATTCAACCGCTCTTCGGCCAGCCGCTGCGTCGGCAGTGGTGGCCCGATCAGTAAATGTCGCAAGTTTTCTAACATGATTTAGCAACTGCGATTATACAACGCTTGTCAATTCCGGTGGCCACCTCGATACTGATCGAACATCGCCGGTTGCCAGCCAACGACGAGTAAATTCACAAAAATTCTCGCGATTTTCCCCTAACCCGATCGATTTTCCAAGCCCAAGGAGCGCCTAAATCTTTTAAGGTTGTGTTCGATTGACAAAGTAGAACGCTTGTGCTATTCTACCACCAGCCTATTATAAGCAACAATTGCTGAAGGAAACAAGAATGAGCACCCACGCGAAAGCCGCCTTCGAAGTAAAAACCTGGGATGAGAAACCCTACGCGGAATTAGGCGGCAAAGCCAAACTCACTCGCGCTAGCGTGACCAAATCGTTCCATGGCGACATCGAGGGTGAAGGCACGTTGGAATATTTGATGGCCTACGCTGAAGACGGCTCGGCTGGCTTTGTCGGGATGGAGCATATCGTCGGCCGTATCGGGAACCGATCGGGCAGCTTCGTCCTGCAGCACAGCGGCAGCGATGACGGCAGCACATCAAATGTCGCACTGCTCGTCGTGTCAGGTTCCGGGACTGGCGACCTGCACGGTCTGCGCGGTCACGGTCGGTGTATCATTTCCCGCGACCAGCCGCAGTATGCCTTTTCGCTCGACTACGACTTTGACTAATG
>JBGQGR010000076.1:0-8899 GCA_041497495.1 Anaerolineae bacterium
CGCTTGCGGCAAAGTGGAGAGCGCGTTGTTGAGCAAAACCAGATCGGCTACGTCTTTCGCAATTTGTGCGCCGTCGAACATGGCGATGCCGAGCCGCGCCGCTTTCAAGGCAGGCACATCATTCACGCCGTCGCCGACCATCGCCACATATTCGCCGGTGTCGCCCAGCGCCGAAATGATCTGGCGTTTCGTTTCGGGCTTGATGCGCGCGAAGACATCGGCCGACAGCACGGCGGCTTGAAAGGCGCTGCCCGTCAGCCTTTCCAGTTCCGGGCCGGTGACGACGCGCGAAACGTTCATGCCGGCCGCTTCTGCGATCGAGGTAACGGTCTCGGCGTTGTCGCCGCTGATCACTTTCAAGCGCACGTTGCGCGCGGTGAACGCAGCCAAGGTCGATCGAATGTCGGCGCGCGGTGTGTCGTGCACGACGATCAATGCGACTGGCGATCGATCGGCGGGCAGCTCAGATCCGATCGGCTTACCGTGCGAAACCGCAAACGCCAGCACGCGCAAGCCTTGCTTGGCGAACGATGCGCTGGTGGTGTGGATCGATTTGTCGTCGATCAACATTTCCGGCGCGCCGAGCAAGAATATTTGCCCATCGTCGAATGCCATCGCGCCCCATTTGCGCGTGGAGGTGAAGGGAATTTCCGATTGCTTGTGCGGCCCGTCGATCGCTTTGCCGACGAAGGCTTCAATCGCGCTGGCGGTTTTATTTTGTGTGGCGAGCTGGCCGATATAGCGCGCGAGCATGAGCCGGATTTCGTCGAGCGACTGTGATCCGATCGGGATGATTTCCGTGACGGATAATCGATTCTCAGTCAACGTACCGGTTTTGTCGAAACACAACACGGTCACATTCGCCATCGATTCGATCGCGTTGATGCGCTGCACCAAAGTTTTTTGCATACTAATGCGCACCGCGCCGAAGGACAACGCGAGTGTTGTCGCCAACACCAAACCTTGCGGCACAAATGTGGTGACGAGCACAACTGTATTGCGGATTGTGTCTTTGAACGCCGCGCCCTGGGCAAGGCCTGAGACCAATACCAACGGCCCGAAGATCGCCATGCCGATCACCGATGCGCCGACGATGGCGTTGATCTTCTGCTGGATCGGCGTCGGGATCAGCTTGAATCCTTTGGCGGTGCGATTCAATTTATTGACGAACGATTCTTCACCAATTTTTTCGGCGCGCATGATCGCGCGACCGGCGGTGACGAATGAACCCGAAGTGAATGGATCGCCCGCGTCTTTCTCGATCGAATCCGATTCGCCGGTGATGAGACTTTCATCAACTTCACATGAATCTTCCCACACGCACGGCCCATCGACGACGACTTTATCGCCGGGCGTCAACTCGATCAGATCGTCCTGCACCACTTGATCGATCGCCAGATCGATCGGCTGTCCGTCGCGCCGCACGCGCACCGTTCCGGCCGATAAAGCCGCAAGTTTATCCAGCGCTTGCTTCGCGCGAATTTCCTGGATCAACCCGATGAGCAGATTGACGACTACGGTTGATCCGGCAAAGATCGTGTCGCCGCTTTCGCCGAGTGCGAGGAGGATAATCAACAGCACAAAAATAGTGATGTTGAAAATATTGAAGAGATTATCGAAGAAGATTTGTCGATAGGATCGACTGGAGCGCGGCTGGAATTTATTCGTTAGTCTGCGTCGAACACGATCCGCTACTTCGGCAGATGTGAGTCCGGGCAGGGTGTCGGGCGATGCAGTCATCTAGGCTTGCCTCTGCTGGTGTTGGCTAGAGGCAAAGTATAGCATAATAAGAAGGCGATCGCGCGATCGGCCGCCTTGCGCCGCGCAAATTTTCACACGGCCCATCGGCTATTCTTGATTGATCGATCGGCGCGAGGAGAGTCATTCAGGGAAGTATAGCGCAGCTGGCTGGAATGGCTAGCGAGTGTCGCGGTGAGGGCGGTGCGTTATCGACTGCGCAGTTGTTGCACAATCGCCATGGCCGCAATTGCGCCGGTAAACAGATTCGCCCAATTGATGATCTCCATGAACGGCCAAGCAGTCTGACAGGGCGATGGGCACAAGGTAATAGGTGTAGCAAGCCCGGCGCCGATTGGTAATAAGAGCGTAAAGATGAGTGACGCAATCCAACCGCCGCGTTGACCGTTCGCCGCACGATGCAGACTCCAAAAGTATCCGCCGAACAAGGGCGCCATGATCAATGATGCGACGGCGGCCATGGCGGCGGTGGATGCAAATTCGGTGTAAACGAATTGAAAGTCGACAAAGGTGCGGGCTAAGAACAACAGCAGCGCGAGCCCGGTAAGCGCCACCGCGCGATTCGACACTCGGTTTGTTTGAGTTAGCATGTCATCACTCCCAGTTTGATTAAGTCGGTGGTGAGACCCTTTGTGATGGGACTGTTGTCCCAAATTTCGCGGGATGATAATAACAATCCACTTGCCAGTCAAGGTGAGAAAGCGAGCGATTGTGGCTCAAAATGCAATCAAAGCCCGATTGATGCTCTTGAGATTGAACGGCAGTTGCTGCCAAGTATCACCATGATCGATCGAATGCCATACATCGCCGTTACTCAAACCGGCATAGACGTGTCCCGGTGCAGTCGGATCGGTGAGAAGAGTGTAGGGCATAAAGTTTAAGGGTTGAGGTAACCCACCAGCAAGTGGTTGCCACGCGGCCCCGCCAGCCGATCGAAAGATAACTGCTTGCGCGTTGCCATCACTATGTGCTTTGAATGCGCTGGGTGATAATGAGGCATACCATACCTCTGGCCGAGCAGGATCGGCGGCGACGGCCCAACCGTAATGTCGATCGAGTCCGATGCGCGGCTGTTTCCACGTTGCGCCACCATCACAGCTGAATGATGCGCCAGCGCCTGTGCCGCCCGCTTCATACAGCCATTCGCTATTTGAGTGATGCGCGATTAGCGAATGGCAATCCCGTAACGCACCGCGTCGATGATCGCTCCAAGTTTGGCCGACATCGATCGATCGCACAACGGCGCCGGCTTCAATGCCAACGGTGATGATCTTTGGATCGATCGGCGAGAGGGCGATCGATTGCACGTAAGCCTTAAAAGGCGATTCGGCCGGCGAGAACCAGAACCGGCGCGAGAATATTTTACGGAAGGAAACCAACTCGGCCCAATTCGATCCGCCATCGCGCGAGACATAGATCAGCGGCGGCTGGGTGCCCACATAGATCGTTTTGGGATCGAGGCGGCTGACGGCGATCGCTTTCACGATCGCGCCAGCTAAGCCGATCGGGCACCAGCTAATGCCCCGATCGGTTGATCGATAAATTCCATTCCCGTGTGTGCCCGCATAGATCGTGGCGTGATTGATCGGATCGATCGCCAGGCAGCGCACAGCCTGATCGATCAGTGCTGATTCAATCGACCATTGATCGTTTGTTAATGTTGCTCGAGTGAGGCCGCGGCCGGTCGTGGCGATGAAAGTGGTGAAGGGCATGTCATTCTTTTGCAGACTTCCGAAGTTTTCGGAAACTTCGGAAGTCTGATCTCCTTTAATGAGATTTAAGCACGAGCGGCAGCATAACCCGATGATCGAGCGCGAGATAGCGCACGACAGCCGCGGTATCGTCTGACAGCGTGAACTTGAAAGTCGACGTTTGTGAATTGTCTGAATGACCAAGCAGCGTCCAGTAATGCAGCGCGCGCAGCTCGTCGCCATGGATTCGGTAATTTGGCGCTTGCAGCGTGACGGTCAACCCTTGGGTGAACACGAAGGTGAAGGGAGTTTCATGCGTCAACACTAAACCGCTTGACAGGGTCACCGTCACCGGCGCAATCGTTTGGGCCGCCGCGCCTTCTTCGACCAAATCCTCGGCGCGCACTTCCAGCGAGCGCGCGTCGTCGCGCCGCCAGGTCTTGATGAAGTCACAATCCTTATAAAAAATTGTGCCGCCGCCGTCATAGACCTCCACCCGCACGCCGTTGGTGTACAGACCGGGCGGCGCGTCTTGTGAGTCATAGATCACTTGCAGGTTGATGGTATGCTGCCCCACGGTGACGCCGTGCGTTTCACGGATAAAGAAATCGTTCACGGCACCATCGCCATCCAGCGTGACCACCGGCCGGATATGAATGTTATCGCCGTGCGCGCCGTTATAGCTGTAATCCACTTCAACATCGGCGGTGTTCCAATGCGTGCCGGGATCGTGCAGCTCGCGCACTTGACAGCGGTTGATTTCGTTGCTGAGCGTCGCGGGCTTGAGGCTTGATCCGCCGCCGGTCAAGATGCGCTCGTAGACGCCGCGTCCGAACGTTGAAGCGAAGAGCGTCCCGTCTGATCCGCTGGCGCCCAGCCGCGCTTTGATGTCCGTCACGGTCACGGTTGGAATCGTCGACACGCGGGTCCAGGTCCAGACGGAGGATCCGTTGTCAATTCCGGCATACAGGCCGCGATCGGTTCCAATGTAAGTGATGGTCGGCGACAATGGATCGACGGCGATGGCATGCGCATGAATCATGTCCGGCGGATAGAGGTCTAAATACGCCGGCAGCGAAGCGGCCATATTGGTTGAGCCGCTGAAAATATCCATGTTGCAGCCCGAGGTTGTGGGGGTGCCATCCAGGCGGAAAACGCGCTCAGTGAGATCGGCGGAGTTGGGCGCAGTCACATACAATTCGCAGGGTTGCGCTGGGTCTTCTGCCAAACCAGTGACTTGTGTGCCGGTGGGGTAACCGGCGGTGAACAGGAGTTGCGCAGTGGCTGACGACCCCAGGCCGCAATTGGTATAGCTCGCGGGCGAGGGCGGCACGTCGATCAGATAAATCCGGCCGGAGTCCAGCCCGGCAAAGTATTCGCGATTGCCGCTCGAAGGAAAGACGCGCGCGGTGGTCAAGGCCGTCACTTTGTCGCTGGCGTTGAACGGTGTGGGATCGATGCAAATCCAATTGGCGCGACCTACATCGCCGGTAACGTTTTCGGCGAAGAACAGCTGGCCGTTGTAGGTTGGCAAGAGCGTTTTGACGCTATCGGCCAGCAGGATACCGGCGCGATAGGGATCGGCCATGAACATGCCGCCATCGCCAAACGTGCCTCCCGCTTCGCCAAAGTTATTACCGTACATATTCCAGATTTCGCCAGAAAAACCCTTATTCTGGTTGAAATAGGGAAACTGATCCGTTGCGCCGTAACCCACCCACCAGCCATCACCGGACGCATTCGGAACCGGTTGCCATAGGCTCCCGAACAATCGCATGACACTCGCGTTGTCCTGTAGGCCGCCCGCCAGGTCATACAGCCCCACGCCCGTCGGCCTGACCGCGAGTGAGCGGAACATCCCGATCGCCAGACCGGTGTTCAGGGCTTTCCAACTGGCCCGATTGGGCACGGGCAGATCGAATTTCCACACGCCGCCGTCATCGCCCTCGTAGACATTATTCGGAATGTTCGGATCGAAAACGATCGCGTGCACGTCGCCGTGCATATCTTGTCCGTTGGCCACACACGGGCCGCCTCGGGGACAGGCCCCCGGCCCGCTCCAATTGCGCCAATTGTTCAAGCTGGGACTGCCGGAGGTTGGATAGTCAAACCGGAAGATGCCGACATCACCGTGATAGATCGAATTGGCATCCCACGGATCGACGGCCAGCGCGAAGTTGTAATCGCACTGGTAGCTGTTGGTGCAATTGGCTAATTCAGCAGGCAGGGGCAGTTGTGCCCAGCTGCCGCTGCCCGCGCTGGTCGATCGGACGATCTGAATGCGCTGGGTCTCCCAGGCATTTCCGTAATTTAAAACAGAATCGAAATAGACCATTTGAGGTTGGTCGGGGGACACGCCGATCGCCATGCGGACATTGCCGGCAACCTGCAAATAGCTGAACGACCAAGCCGGCGTGGCGGCGGTGACGTCGCTCGTTTTCAGCAAGCCGTAGTTTTGCGCGGCAGCGTAGAGCGTATTGGGATCGTCCGGCTTCAACGCCAGATCAAAGATGATCCCCAGATTGCTCAGGGTCCCTATGTCTTTCCAGCACGCGCCGCCATCCGTCGAGCGGTACATGCCGTTGACTCCGGCCGCATATACAATCGAGGCGTTCGACGGATCGATCAAGATGCGGGTGATCGTGCCGCCGAGGGTCGTACAGCCCCCGCCGCTCGAGCCGTTGGCGTTCGTCCAGGTGACGCCGCCATCCGTCGACTTGTACAGGCCAGCGCCGCCAGACCAGATATCTCCATCCCCGCGCCAAATAAAATTTGGATCGCCCGTTCCGGCGTAGACGGCGCTGCCATCCAACGCCACCGCTAACGTGCCGACGGCCAGCGTGGGCCAGCCTTTATTGTTGGTCATATTTATCCAGGTATCACCATAATCGGTCGATTTCCATACCCCGCCGTTGGCGGCGCCGGCGTACATCACACCGAAGCGGGACTTGTCGAAAGCAATCGCGTTGACGCGCCCGGCGGGTGAGCCATTGGGGCCGATGTTAATCCAGTATACGCGGCTATTGCTATTGATCACCTGAACCTCGAAGGTGTCGGTAATCGTCGGCGTGCCGTCATACACCATATCAATATTGTAAGTCCCCTCTTGATCGGTCTTGAGCGTCGGCGTCAGCGTCGTCGAATCCACCAGGTCGGCCGTCACGTCCGAGACATGCCCCTTGGGATCAACATACTTCACGGTCCACGCCACCGGCTGGGTGGTGAAGCTCGTGTTGCAATCGGCGGCGCGCTGTTGATGCTCGGCCGTGCCGACGAGGAACATGGTCGTGCCGCTGACCACCAGCCCCTTGGGCCAGATTTTACCCAAATTGGGATAGCCTGAAGCTTTCACCACATCTTTATCGGTCGCCCGACAGCCGTGAGACGGATTCTCGTACGTATGCGTGATCGTGCCCGAGACCGCGCGTGGTGATTGATCGCGGTCTTCCGGCGGCGCGGACGATTGAACGGTAACGATGGGCGCGATCAGGACGAAGATCGCGGCGACGAGCGCAGCTGCAAGCGTACTGGCAGCTGCTAAGCGCGAAATAGGGGAACGAGATTTGTTCATCATGCTCCTTATATTGCCCCCGCTTGACACTTGAATGCGAACCAACACATCCGTTAGGTTACCAGCTGATCTGTCCCGTTGTCATGGGACTGCTGTCCCGATATTAGGCTGATTTCGATCGTTTAAGAACACGGCCTCTTACTGTTTGCGAATCAACGGCAAATAAATCCAGGCGATCGGCGTCCACGCTTCGTATGCACCGATGTCGATCAGCGCGTCACGCGGCACACTGTCAAGATCAATCGACGGCGCACCGATCGATGATCCCGTATCGATCGCGGGACTGGTGAGTGATAGATGAAAATTTTTGCCGCTTGGATTCATGAAGAGCGGATTTGTATATTGGCTGTTCGCGTCGATCCAAACGTGTGAGTTGATGTCGCCGTCACTGAAACAAGTTTCGGGCGCGAACGATCCGAAGTCGGCGCAGATAACCGCGTCGGTGCGATAGGGATTGAAGTAGATGTTATTTGTTGCGGTGATCAAATTAACGTTCGGCCCGAACCAAACCAGTGTGCCGCTATTTGAAATGTTGTCGTTATAGAAGATTGAGTTGCGAATGCGAACGGGCGTCGTAGCCGAAGGACTACTGGTGTCGCCGATTACGGCGAGATAAGCGTTGCTAGTCATGTTAGCGATGGTGACATTGGTGATTGTGTAACTTCCACCGCGCGCTAAAACGAGATTTGCGTCGGTGTGCGCGTCGTAGGCGAGCGCATTGATAACGCTGCTGTCTTTGCCCCATAACTTGATGTTGTTCCGGGTATCGTGCGCGATGACGCGCGATAAAGTCACACTGTCGCCCTTCATATCGAAGCCGTCACCCGGCCCGCCCATCGCTAATGAGCGTTCGATCAAAATTCCATTCCCTTTCTCAACGGCGAAGGCATCCGTGGCGGTATCGCCCTGCGTGCCGTTGTTGATCGCTTGCGTGTCGGCGATGTGCAGATTCGTGCAGCCGGGATCGGTTGGGGGATTGGGTAAGATCGGGGTGCAGTCAAAACCGCCTTCGTTTTTTTGCAGCAACACATTTTGAACGATCGATCCGTCGCTGTTGGACAAACGAATGCCTTCGCTGCCATTGTTCTTGACGATCAAATTTGTCAGCGTGAATAGATCGTTGATGCTCCACGCGACGATGCCAAATTCCTGGTAGTTCTGAATGGTGAAGCCGTTGATCGAAATATTCGACACATGCGGATCGGGATCGCTGAAGTCGGTTTGAAAAGCGGCGTACAGTGTTTTGTTGCTGCCGTCCATGCTGACGCTTTCATTTTGATAAGCCGCGAAAGTAATCGGCGAACCCAATGTGCCTGAGATCGATAAAGTCACCGCTTCGTGATAAGTTCCCGATCGGACGTAGACCGTATCGCCCGGTTGCATGACATCCGCCGCGTGTTGAATTGTTTGCCACGGCTGCGAGATCGATCCACTGTGGGTGTCAGTGCCATTTGTTGCGACGTAGTAAACGCTGCCCGCAGTTGAGCGACCGCTCGGTGGCGTTGATCCCATCGCGGCCAGGATCAATATGAATAACCCGCTTCCGAATAAGAGTAGGCGCGTCATGATCGACTAATTGTTTTTCAGTATAAGCGGCAGGTATATTTTCGCCCCGCCGCTGAGCGCCCATACATAGCCGTCATAGCTGCTCAACACAATATCGAGATTGCCGTCGCCGCCCAGATCGCCGATCGAGGGTGAGCCTTGAGTGCGTAAGCCAAGCTGCATGCTCCATTCTGGAGTTCCATCGAGACCATCATATGCATAAAGTTTGCCGTAACAGCCGATGGGCAGGATCACTTTCGATCGACCGTCACCATTGAGATTCGCGACGGCCGCTGAAGCACGCACATTGCCTTCGTGATCGAACGGATGATTC
>JBGQGR010000077.1:0-8883 GCA_041497495.1 Anaerolineae bacterium
CTGTCAAATAAATCTCTTCATCGTTCGAGGTCATGTCGAGCGTGATTGGCGTGCGGATCTGGTAAACGATGGCTAGTGCGAGCAGCGCCACAATGATAAGCGTGAAAGGGAGAGTGCGAAGAAGATTGCGCAGTGCGTTGTTACGCATTACAGTTTGATCTCAATGGTTTATAACCGCAGATGATCGACTGATAACGATGTGGTGCGGCGACCCAGTAAGAAAATGCCGCGGCGTGCAGTCAGTCCGAGCAGTCGCCAGTGAGTGCGCATGTGGGATTAACAACCTGGCGAAGGTTGAATGGAGCATATCGATCCGTTCACACAGCCTTCGCCAGGTTTTGCGCTTACTTCTTGCGCGAGCGCAGGCCGATGAATAACGCAATGCCGGCGATCGCAATGAGCGCAGCTCCAGCGATCAACGCAAAGGCTCCGCCGCCCCCTTGATTTGTGGCGACGGCTTCAGGGGCCGCAGTCACTTCGGGGATAGCAGTAGCCACCGGCGCTGCTTTACTGCCGATATAAACATTGACCGATGTGCCGGAGAGTAACGATAGCGACCAATGGATTTCCGTGGTAGCCTGTCGCTCGGCGGACAATGTCACATCGACGGTATAACGGCCGTCAGGTAAATTGCTCAGGCAGTGCGGCTCTTGCTGACCATCGCTGGTGTAGGTGGCAACAGATTTGCCGTCGGAGCTCTTGACCTCGAATTTCACGCCTGTGACTAAGGCTTCGCTGCCGGTATATGTGCTGTTTCCACTCTGGTCATCAAAGGCCAGTAAGCACAAGCCGGAAGTTGACACGGCCGGTGTGGGCGTCGGTAGAGGTACAGCTGAGGTTGGCGCGGCTGTCGCTGTTGGCGTTGGTGTGACCGCTGCCACACCGACCGTCAAAACTTGTCCGACTTGCAGCGGTGTATCTTTGGCAATCCCGCTCAGACTCAACAGCTGATCGACCGTAAGATTGAACTCCAGCGCAATTGCGGACAACGTATCGCCCGATTTGACGACGTATGTCGTCGGTCCGCCGGGAGTAGACGACGCCGCTGCAGGAGCAGAAGTCGGTGCGGTTGTGGGGGCCGAAGTGGGCTGCGGCGCAGGTGTTGAGCCGGAGGCCGCACCACCTGTCTTGATCACTTGTCCTATTTGCAGAATACTATCGCGGGACAGGCCAGGATTCAGCGCCAGCAGCTGATCGAGCGTGAGATTATTTGCGAGAGCGATTGCAAACAATGAGTCGCCAGATTGAACGGTGTAAGTGCCGGGGCCGGAGGGAACTGTCGGCACGGGCTGAGCTGTTCCGATCGGTTGAGCGGTGCCCGCCGGCTGCGCTGGCGGCGTGACCGCACCTTGACCCGCGACGGTCAGACTGGCATCATCTACGTAGATATCAGTGTGCAGCTCCGGAAAATTCGGTGCTGACCAGAGGAAGACGGTCACAGAGTTGGCCTGAGCGACTGCTTCAACTTGAATCAACCCAAAGGCATCCAACGGATTTTGGTAGCCGGACCATACCACATTCGCGCCAAATGGATCCGTGCCACCGTTCGGATCGATGCCGATGCGCATGTGCATATCGCCCGGTTCATACGAATGAGCGTATTCTCCGGCAGGGCCGTAGCAACCGCGATTGTCACTGCAATTAAAGCCCTGCATAAACGCACTGAAGCGCAGTGGTGTGCCGGGCGTGATGTTAGGGACATGCTGATACACTCCGGCAATGTAGACTGCATAGCTAATGCCCCATTGCTGAGAGTTGCCCGATCGAGCGCGTTCCGGCGCTTTTGGATCTTGTGGCTGCGAATTGTGATAGATCGGAATGCGATACGGTACGCAGGTGGCTGGTGCGTTATTGGGACACTCGCCGGGAAAGTTCACACCGTCGGGAGTGATGTACCACGCCGACCAGCCATTGGCGACGAAGATATCAGCAGTACCCACTTGAATGAAAGGATCTTCGAAGCCGGGATTGGTTAACAGTTCACCAGTGGCTTGAGGCTGGGCCGATCGGGCCAGCGTTAAACCCATCGGCAAGGCAGCTAGCAAGAGTGCCGCGATCGAAATAAGGCTGGCACGCAATGATAATTTAGGTAACATGCTCGGTCCTCCAACGGTTAGGCCGAGGCGCGGCCCGGAGCGTGGGTAAATTTGATCAGGTGCCCTCGGCGGGATTTGAACCCACAACCTGCGGATTAGAAGTCCGTTGCTCTGTCCAATTGAGCTACGAGGGCGGGGTTTAAGCAGCGCGCTGTAGACAGCTGGCAAATTCTCCGCTGGCTACGAACTCGCGGAATGAATCCATATCAGCAAACACTTGAGTCGATAAACTCTTCACGACCCAGTTGTGAATCAAAGGCGAGATGGTGAAGATCGGCCGTTGATTTTGATACGCTTCCCACATCTCCAGCGCAGTGCCCATGCTGGCTTCCGGCACGAACGCAATCAACACATCGACGCGGCCCGCTTCTTGGGTGAGATCGATCAGGGTTCGCCGAGCCTCTTCAGCTGTGTAGCTCACGCTGTTCGGGTGCAGCGCGCCCGGATCGACAATCTCGATGTCAGGCACATGCTGCTGCAAAAACGCGCTGATCGTCTGCCGATAATTCTGCTCGATCATGCCGTTCTCACGGAGTGAGCCCTGCATGATACCCGCAATAAAAACTCGCGGGCGCGCATCAATGCCGCCGACTACCGGTGGAAACAACCGCACATGATCGCCGTCTTTCAAAAGCGTGTCCACTTCAGCCAGTTCACCGTTTAGGAAAATCGCCTGGACGGCTTTAGGCGGAATCCCGAAATGCTCCACCACATCGCGCACCGCTGCGCCGGCGTTTAGCGTTAACTCAAACAGATCGATCTTGACGCCGGTGGGCCGATAATCGCGCAGGATGCCGTGCAGCTTGACTGCGACTTTCATATTCGCCCCAAACCCGCCAGGTTTCCGCGAAGCGACCTTTCGGGTTTTGATATCTAGATCGATCTCAAGCCTTGATAGACTTGTTTGCCGCCCAGCGTCTTGAGGATCAATTCCGGGTCCCGATTGATCTTCGCACCTAATTGGCGCGCGCTCAGCGATTCATTGTTGTTCGTTAAGAAAACTCGAAAGGCCGCATCGATGATGCTGGTGTGTGGCCCGATAAAGTCCGGCTGTTTGGAGCAGTGGGTCAACATCTGCAGCCGCATGCCGTCCAAGCGTTTAACCTCGGCCGTCTGCGGATCGATCCAGTCGATTTCTTCGCTTGTCTCGACCGGGTCGGCATATTGTGCGCGATGCTCTGCGCACAAGTGGCTGCGCAGATACACGCGCAGATTCCGATCCGCTTTGTCCCACCAGTCAAAGTCAATGTGGTAGCGGGTGTCGAGCGTTGGCTTGGTGAAGCGATTGAGTTTAGTCGGTATCGTCGTCATGATCATATTCTTAAAATAAATTCGACGGCTGGATTAGCCGTCGATGATTATACCATCGTTCATTGTGTGGAGACGATTCGTTCGAGTCGTCTCTACCGGGCGATCCAGTAACCGTCGCCAACCGATCGGAAGGCAGATTGACCGGCGAGCGCGGCAAACAACGGGCCGGGTGGTATACGCTTGATGACATTGATCGTGGCGTACAGTGTCTTGGCGTGTACGTTGCCTTGCGGGCTGAGCTTCGCCAGATTGCGCAACAGCTGTTCGATCAGATCGCCACTCGGTGTGCCATGTTCCTGGATTTGATTGAACAATTTGTCCGCGCTGTTTAAATCTTCGACCACGATGATCATTTGTTCGTCATAGTTCGACGGGATGAGGTGGCGCAGCATTTCAAACGCCAGATGATTGTCTTTGATAGCGGCCACACGCACCCATTCGCGGCGCTGGCGCTGGCCCTGCAGATCGACGATGACGGTGCCGGGCTCGGTGCCGCGCCGCAAAGTAATGTAAGCGCCGGCGGGCACATCATTGGCAGTGTACCACGCTTCCAGGCCGTAGGCGTATTGGTGCTCGCGCACGACCCAGCCCAACCACTGTGAGCCCGTGCGCGCGTCTTCAAACATGAAGCGGATGCGATGGGTGCGGCCGGTAGGAAAGAATTTGGCAATACGCGGTGTCAGTGGCAGTGTGCCGCTGACACGATGCGGAAACGTCAACGTGAAAGTGATCTCGTCGTCATCGTTCGCGGGCAGCGCCTCGTCCGATAGCTCATCGTCGATCGAACGCTCGACCTTGGTTAGATCGTCGGGAATGCGCGTCCGATCGAACGGCTGGGCCGCGTAGGCCAATCGATGGGGCACCGCTAAAACCGAAGGCGGTTCCAATCGACGCAGGAACCACAAGACTTCACCGGCCGGTCCCACTTCATCGAAGCGCTCATCGTGATACAGCGCGTAATTCAACGAGAAGGTTTGCAGGTTGAGATTGATTTCGGTGGGCAAGCCCACGTCATGCAGCAAGGCCGCAGTGGGCAGCGGGCCGCCATTATTCATATCGAGGATGGCTTCAGCCAGATTGAGGTGGCCGGTATTCACATCGGCAATCAGCGCGCGTGGGAACCAGTGCGCTGCCATGTGGGCAAAATCGGGGCTGGCTTCCAGCGCCGCGCCTAAACGATCTTCAAGACTCGAACCGTAACGTGTGTAAACATAAGCGGCTGATAACAACGTTTCGCTTGGCGACAGAATTGATTCGTCGGCGTTGAGGCGATGATCGGTGTTGAGCTCGGCGGCAAATTCACGCAGGTCGCTGCCATTCATGTCGACTTGAATGACTTTGAACGATCCGAATTCTGGATTGTGCCCGTCGCGCACCATGGTCACATGACCGGCAGCGAAATCAAACATCGGAAAGATAACCTGCTCGCCGATTTGAAATGATCGCTTCGGCTGATATAAGGTGCCCTGCGCTTGCTGCATTTTACGCAGCGAAGCTTCTTCGCGCTGGAGGCGATACTGGATCAACGCCTGCACCAAATCAGGCAGCAAGCGCGGCTGTTCATCTTCCATGAAGAGATTGAGCAGATATTCGCGGTCGTCATCGGTGAAGCGAAAGGCTGAGCCCCAAAACTCCGGGGTTTGTGAAGCGCGGACGGTCACTAGATTGTATCTCCTGCGCGGAACAAAACCATCGATAATTTCATGTGCGGAGGATTATACAATGATCACTAAACAATGACAAATGAAAAAACGACGAATGACAAATGACACATGGGTGATGAACAATGATCCATGCGGAAAATGTTATACTGGGGCTGGAATCTGGAGGTTAGAATCTGGAGGCCAAGCATATGCCGCTCTTTGGACTGACGAACACTCGACGTGAAGGCTTGGAAATTGTCTATCGTGCGCAGGGCATGTTGCAAGCGGAAGCCGTGAAAGGCCGCTTGGAAACTTCCGGCATTCCGGCGTTGCTAGATTATGAATCGCTCGGCCAGACGCTGGGTATCACGATCGACGGCCTGGGTGAAGTGCGCGTTATGGTGCCGAGCGATCGTGCCGCGGATGCGCGCGAATTGCTGCGCCAGCCGATCGATGACGAAGACGATGAGGTTGAGCTTGAACCCGATTGATGATCCGGGCGAAAAAGAAAACGATCGAGTGTGAGGCTCGATCGTTTTTGTTTTAACTTGCCTGTGTCACACGCGCTTTCAATGTTGAACTCTCTGTTCAATAATTCTGATCGCTTCTTGGATGCCAGCCTCTTGCTGAATCTTGTCCCCGATTTCCCTGGCGCGTTGCTGCATCGATTGATTATCAATCGACATCGCAATCGCCTGCGCCAGCCGATCGACCGATAAGCGCCGAAAGGCGATCGGTGGCGGGCCAACCCCCAATTCGTTCGATCGGCGTCCCCAGAAGAATTGATCGAACAGAAACGGCACGGCCATCGATGGCACACCCGATCGCAGGGCATACGCGGTTGTGCCCGATCCACCGTGATGAATGATCAACGACATGCGTGGAAATAACCGACTGTATGGCGCGTAATCGATCTTGAAAATGTTCTCCGGCAAATCGTGCTGGCCGATGTTGCCCCAGCCCGCGTGCAAGATCGCGCGTTGGCCGGTGCGCTGTACGGCATCCAGAATAATTTGCGTGGTGAGCTGCGGATCGCGGACGGGCATGCTGCCAAAGCCGATGAAGATCGGCGGTGGGCCTGATTCAATGAAAGCGCGCAGATCATCCGGCGGCTGCCAGGCTTCATCTTCAGGAAACCAGTAACCGGAGATGTGAATGTCGCTGCCCCAATCGATCGGGCGCAGAACAACTTGCGGGCTGAAGCCATTGATGACAGGTATGCGCGATGTGCCGAGTTGATCGAAGTAACTGCGAATCGGTGTCGGGCGCAGCTGCAAAGTTTCTTTTCGCCAGCGATTGATAATCGGGCGATACAACCGCCAGATCAAACTTTCGGCGGCACGATAGCTCAATCGGTTATAGCCGGGCAGACGCAGTCGAGGGAAGCCCATCATCGGAAAGGCGCGGGTTGGCATCAGCGGCATGACGGCGGCCATGATCAGCGGCACATTAAATTTTTCGGCGAGGTCGTAGCCATACAGAGCGAGCGGCAGTTGATTGACGATAACGTCAGTGTCTTTCAACTGCGCTACCGGCAGATCGTGCGCATAGCTGGCGGCCAGTTCGCTGAACTTCCGCAGCAGTGCCAGTATATTCGCACCAGCGCTGGCGACGAGCGATTGGGCATCGCCTGTGATCGGATGAAAGTCCAAGCCGTTTTCTTTGATGAGCGGCTCGAAACTTTCGAAGGTGATGAATCGAACTTGGTGTCCCGCGGCACGCAAGCCCTTGCCGAGGATAGCGTACGGTTGAACATCGCCGCGTGAGCCGAGTGCGAGGATGGTGATGTGCATGCGATCAAACTTCTTCGAATAATTCGGATTTGTTCTGACGCGACAAATAAAGCGCCGACCCATTGGCTGAAAAATCGATCAACACGGCTAAGAGATACGTCGGCAGTAAGCCTAATGTCGGCAGCAGGCCGCCGACGATTAAGAAGAAGCCAGCCACGCCAAACAAGCTGAGCCCCATTCCGCGCAATAACTGCATGGCCGCATCAGCGCCTTGATGATGATGCGCGAAGATCGACAGCACGGTGCCGAAAACGGGGAAAGGTGTGATCAAGCCGCTGAGCTGCGGCCCAAGCGCCGAGGCCGCGGCAGTTAACGACAACACAAACAATGTGGCGATGATCATCCGCGCAGGCAAATCCCACTTCGGCGCGATGGCGGTGTTCGCTGCAATATCTTGATGCGGCACAATCTTCAGAAACAACCCGATCGAGATCACGACGATCACGAAAGTGGGGATCAGTGCCAATGTGAAACTATTGAACACGAACGTCGAAGCGACAAAAGCCAGCGCGGCCAGCACTGCGCTGATCAACCAGCTGTATTTCTTTGAAGTGAAATAGTAAGCCAAAGCAAATGCGACGATCGAGGCGAGTCCGGCGAGGTTACCGATCGCCGCGTGCGAAGCGAAGTCCGATCCGTATTGCAGGGCGAGAATGATCGAAACCGGGCCGGAAGTTAGTGGAAAGCCGATTAACCAGCCGCTCACGCGTGGCCCCCAGCGGCGACCGGCCAGCGTCGCGCCTGCGATCAGGATCGGGGTCATGAAGAGGCGTAGGGCGAGGATCATATAAGTACAATATACTGTCATGCCCGAATGCTTTTATCGGGCATCCAGGCTGACGGCGAGCGATCTCAGCTAATGGAGTTCTGGATTCCCGCTTTCGCGGGAATGACGCAATCTGCGCAAGGTTTATTACTTAATCACGCGATATTTGCTTTGCACGAGGCCATTTGAAAACGCCTTCGTTTCCAGATGTTCAAGCCGCATCTCGCGCCCGATCGATCCAAACAGCGGCAGGCCGTCGCCCAACAGAATGGGAATTCGAGTAATGGTCAATTCGTCAACGAGGCCAGCGGCGAGAAAGCGTTGAATGGTGTTGCCGCCATCGATGTACAGATGAGTTGCACCGTCTGCCGATAGCGACTCCAGCAACATCAACGGACTGGCGTTTTGAACCGCCACATTCTTCGGTAAGCGATCGGGAAGCTTCAACATGCGCGTACTGAGCACGACGACGCGTTTGTGAGTGTACGGCCACGCTTCAAAAGTTAAGGCCGTCTCGAAAGTATTGCGGCCCATGACGATGACGTCGATCGAATCGATGAAGTGCTGATAGCCGTAATCTTCGCCGCTTTGATTTGCACTGTCAGTTAGCCAATTGATGCTCCCGTCCTTGCGGGCGATGAACCCATCTAGACTGGTGGCGATGTAGACAGATACTTTTGCTCGCATCACTTAGCCCTTGAGGATGTTCGGTGTCGCGCCTGTGATCAGGATCGGTGTTACCAAGAGGCGCAGGGCGAGGATCATTACGAGTGTCCGACCACTTCGTAATGGACTACGGTTGGTTCAAACTCAAGCAGGAAGTCTTTGTCTTCAGGATAATATTTCGCCGCCTCGATGTTCTCTCCGGCAAAGCGTTTGATCGATTCGATGTTGTTCCAAAACGTCAGCGTGATGAAGTGCGTGATCGACCCTTCGGCGCGTTCGAGGATATGCACGCTGAGATTGCCCGGCACCGATTGATAATCAGGAATGGCGCGGGTGTTGAGAAATTCTCGATAGGCGGCTGCTTTGTCGGTCGATACTCGACCGTGCCACATGCGGACGATCATGGTTGGACCCCGCTGAGTCGCTCAACGCAAAATCAATCCCAAGATCGAATCGAGCGCGGTGCTTAGATAGATCAACGACCGAGCAGACTGCCCGGTCGTTGGAAATTTATGCGGCCAGTGCCAAGACTTCGACTAATTTCTGCGGCAGCGAGATGGAAGCGAAAAAATTGGCTGGATAGAGATAATCCTCGCCCGATTCATCGA
>JBGQGR010000078.1:0-8858 GCA_041497495.1 Anaerolineae bacterium
CCGCTATTTGATCAGGCGATCGATTTCAGTCCCGACTTTCAAAACGGTGCGACGCCAGCAGATGGCATTGCCTTGTTCAATGTCAAAGCGATTTCGATCACGTCGCAGACGATCCCGATCGATGCAGTGATCTACGGCACGACGAACAGCAGCAATCTGATCGATGAAACGGGATCGGTCAATCCGCCGGACATTGGTGTTTCGGGTTCCGGCAAGAGCAATGAGCGCATCGATATTACCGGCACATGGCGAATTCAAAACACGCCGACGCCGAATGACTGCAGCGTCATCACTACCACGGTTGTGCCACCACCGCCGCCCACTCCGCCCGGTAGCGTCTTGATCAGCGCGGTGCATTTCAGCGCATATGCTACCGGCGATGAAGGCTTCCGCTTGACGAATGTTTCGACGCAGACGATTACGCTGACGAATTGGATCGCGACCGATGGGACTGGGGAAGGCACGATCGATCTGACCGGCACACTGGAACCCGATCGATCGATCTGGCTCACGCGGAATGCCATCACTTTTACCCAGCAGTTTGGCTTCAAGCCGGATTACGAATACGAGATTGACAGCGATCCTTCGGTGACGAATCTGCTCACTCATACCCTGCCGTTGCTGGGCCCCGGCGATGAATTAGCGATTCGACAAGGCGCATCGAATTGGATTGATGCCGTTGCTTGGGGCCCAACTGGTCATATCACCGACATCGATCCGATCTCGCCGACAAACTTGTGGATCGGATCGAATGTACTGGCCTACACTAGCACGCTCGGTGCGACGGGCGAGATCATCTATCGGAAGTTAGACGAAGCCACCGGAAAGATCGGGAGCGATACCAACACCGCGCTCGTTTGGGCAAACGATCGAGCCGATCCGATTACGGGCCGCAAGGTCATGTATCCCGGCTGGGATTTGGAAAAATTCTGGCAGACCGCCAAAGTCACGGCCACTTCACACCTCACCGTGGCGATTGCGCCCGACAATGCTTTCCGCGTTATTTCGGATTATCTTGGCTCGGCGCAGCACTCGATCAAAATGGAAATTTATTCTTTCAACAACGTCGGTTTATTCGATGTGCTCAGCCGCACGATACACACGCGCTCGATCAGCGTGACGGTCCTGATGGAAGGTGGGCCACCGGGCGGTCTCGACGATCAAGAATTGTGGATCTGTCAACAGTTGGAATCGATCGGCGGACAATGCTGGTTCATGATCAGCGACAGCGCGCAGAAGATCTACGATCGATATGATTACGTGCATGCGAAGATGACCATCATCGACGATCAGATCGTGGCGATCGGTTCTGAGAACTTCAGCCCGAACAGCATGCCCTACGATAGTTTTGCCGATGGCACGGTCGGCCAGCGTGGCACATACTTCATCACCGATGCGCCCGGCGTCGTCACGCGCGCGCTCGAAATTTGGAACGCCGATTTTGATCCGATCCATCACCGCGACATTTATCGCTGGACAAGCGGCGATCCAAAATACGGCGATCCACCGATCCAGTTTGTGCCGATCACCATCACTGGCGGCAGTTTGTATCGCGTGCAATTCCCCAATCCGATCGGTTTCACTGCGCCGCTAACCTTTGAGTTGCTGACTTCGCCGGAAAGCAGTCTGCGCGCCAGCGATTCGCTGTTGGGCTTGATCGATCAATCGGGGGTAGGGGATTCGATCGATGGCGAGCAGTTGGATGAGCCGCCACATTGGGGCGCGTCGACTAGCAACGCGATCGATGATCCGGATATCCGCTTGCAGGCGTTGATCGATGCGGCTTCGCGCGGCGCGCAGGTGCGTTTACTGCTCGACAGTTTCTTTGACGATCCGGCTTCGCCCAGCAGCAACTTTGCCACAGTGGCGTACATCGATTCGCTGCGCGCCACGAGTTCAACATTGATGAGCAATCTCGAAGTGCGGCGCGGCGATCCGGCGTTTGGCGGCATTCACAACAAAATGTTTTTGTTCAACCTCGGTGGGCGCAAAGTCTCGCATGTTGGCAGTTTGAATGGCACTGAAGGCTCGAGCAAAGTCAATCGTGAGATTGCCTTGCAAGTTGAATCGGACGCGGCGTATGATTATCTGCACAAGATGTTTGAATACGATTGGGCCTTTCAACCGCGCGTTTATCTGCCGATCGTGCTTGGCAATTACATTGCGCCGCCCGATCATTTGTTGATTAGCAAGGTTTTCTATTTTGGCTCGACGAGCGTGGTGACCGGCAGCGAGTGGGTGCAGATTTACAATCCCACGCCAATTACAATTTCTTTGAGCCTGTATAAGCTGGGCGATCAGGCGCTGCCCGGCCCCACCGGTTTCATCGTTGACGGCATGTGGCAGTTCCCGTCAACGGCCAGTCTTGCGCCAGGTCGAGTGATCAATGTGGCGACGACAGCCTGGGGCTTTTCGCTCAAATACTCGCGCCTGCCGGACTACGTATTTTTTGGTGGAGGCCAGCAGATGATTCCCTATATCGCCTATACTCCGAATATCAGCTTTTCACTGGCTAATGGCGGCGATGAAGTCTTGCTGCTAGGCCCGACCGATAAACTGGTCGATGGCGTCGCGTGGAAAGCTCCATTGGTTGGAGTGGACACCTTGCCGGGCAACATTTCCTGCATCGCCATCGATCCTACTCAATATCCGTTTCCGATCCCCAACCCATTCATCGCACGTTCGCCGCTGTGGAAGGACACCGACAACTGCCCGGCCGATTTCGTGATTGATCAGTCGGGGTTGCCGTAAAAATTTACTAAGATTTGGCTCTTCTCGGACTGGACAGGAAATCGGACGTAGATTACCGCAGATAAAACTGAAAAATCAGCGTAATCTGCGTTCATCAGCCCTAAGAAGTTTAGTGGTTAAGTTGGGGGCAACATGCTTTTAGTGACAGGCGCATCAGGTTACGTCGGAAGTCATATCGTCAAACGCCTGGCCGAGTCCGGTCAACAAGTAAGAGCCATGGTTCGCAATCGATCGTGGGCCGAGGCCGAAGGCCGCCTCGCCGGCTTGAAGATCGATTGGGTGGAAGGCGATGTGACCAAGCCCGAAACATTGATAGCCGCCATGCAAGGCGTCGATACGGTGATTCACACCGTCGCGATCGCCATCGAAAAAGGCGGCCGCAAATACGAAACGATCAACACGCAAGGCACGGTCAACGTCGTCGATGCGGCCAAGGCCGCGGGCGTCAAGCGCTTCGTCAACGTCAGTCAACTCGGCGCGGATTCAAAACTGCCGTATCGCTTCCTCGCTTCGAAGGGCAAAGCGCAGGAATATGTCGCCGCGTCCGGCTTAGCGTGGACTGCGTTTCGACCGTCGGTCGTATGGGGACCGGAAGATGAATTTGCGAACTCGTTTGCCAAGTTGCTGCCGATCTCGCCGCTGATCTATCCAATCATCGGCAATGGCCAAGCGGTCTTTCAATCGATCTGGGTGGAGGACTTAGTGACCGCCATCGTGAAATCGATCGATGATGCTTCACTCATTGGACAAGATATGGAAATCGCCGGGCCGGAAGTGTTGACGATCGAAGAGATTGAACGTCGCACGTTGAAGGCCAAAAGCGCGCATCGCTTGATGGTGCGCACGCCGATCTTCGCGCTGCGGATCATCGTCGGCTTGATGGGCATCGTCTTTTCTGCGCCCCCCGTAACCAACAGTCTGATCGATCTGCTGGCGGTGAACAACACTGCGCCAAACAACATGCTAACCAAGTTCGTGGCCGAACCCAAAGCGTTCACAGTTGAGAACATTGCGCCATACATGCGCCAATTCAAGTTCGGCGCGACGTTGCGGCAATTCTTTGGCAAGCCGATTAAGTCTTGATCGACAGTAAAAACCTCTGTGCTCTCCGTGCCTCCGTGGTAAATTTCCCTAAATCGCCTGCCCCTTGAACTGACTGACATACAGATGATGATAGAAGCCGCGTGGATCGATCGGGTTACTTCATGCGCTGCACGCTGGGCACCAGCGCCAGCACGATCATCGCCAGCACCAGAGCGATCGCTGCGCTGATACTAATCGTCAGACTTAAGCCCCAAAATTCTGCCAGGTTGCCGATCGCCAAATTGCCGAACGGCGCGAAGCCGAAGAACGTCAAGGTGTACAAACTCATCACGCGGCCGCGCATCCCTTCGACGACGTTGATTTGCAACAGCGTGTTGATGTTGGTGAACTCCAGCATAAAGCCAACGCCTAAGACAAAGGCCAACCCTAACGCGATTGGAAAATTCGTGTTGTTCGCAAAGGCCAGCAGCGCGATCGGGAAGCCGATGTTCGCCCACGCCAGCCAGCGGCCGCGCTGACCCCGATCGCCCAAATGCGCGACCAGGAACGCACCGACGACTGCACCCAGACCTAAGGCGGCGTTCACTGCACCATAGCCAGTAGCATCGACATGCAGGACTTGATCGGTGAAGGCCGGCAGCAGGGTCAGATAGGAAATGCCGAACACGCTGAAGATCAACGACAGTATCAGCAGTGCGAGCATATCCGTGTGCGCCAACACGTAGCGCAGTCCAGTAGCCAATTGATTCCAGGCGGTGGTGCCGCTTTTGATGGTGCGCTCTTGATGAAGTTTCATCGCTAGCAAACACGCAATGACGGCCAGGAACGATAAGCCGTTGATGAAGAAGCACCACGATGCCCCCACCGATGCGAGCAAGAAACCGCCGATGGCCGGACCGATCACGCGCGCGCCGTTGAACATCATTGAATTGAGGGCGATGGCGTTAGGCAGATCGTCGTGGCCAACCATCTCCACGACGAACGCTTGGCGGGCTGGCCCATCGAACGCGTTGACGACGCCCAGGCCAAAAGCCAGTGCGACGATGTGCCAGACTTGCACCACATTCAAAAAAGATAAGAGTGCCAGAATGAAAGCCAGCAGCATGGCCGAGGATTGCGTGATGACTAACAACCTGCGCTTCGGCACTCGATCGACGATGACGCCGCCAAAAGGTGTGATCAGGAGCGCCGGAATGGCCGCCGCGAAACCGACAACGCCTAGCATGAGTTCGGAATGGCTGAGTTGATACACCAGCCAGGCTTGCGCGATCGCTTGCATCCACGTTCCGGCGACGGAGATCAGCTGCCCGACGAAATAAAGTTGATAATTGCGATGCTGTAAGGCTCTGAAAGTTTTTGGAACATGGACTTGTTTGGGGCGCACTAGAATAACTTCGGCGGGTGCTTCCGCGGCCAGCTGCGGATTCAATTCCAAAGTTTCATCAGGCATGATCGGTAAATTCCTGTTGATGATTCTCGATCAAACTGGCCCCGCCTAGTTTGATCGATTTAGATCGATGACTAGCGCGCGGCGGTATCTGCATGTTGATGCAAAAAGATTGGCCGCAGTGTTTCCATCGCGTCGATCACCAACGTCCGATCGGTTGGCGGCAGCGATTGCAGCATCTCCGCCAGACAGGCTTTGGTCGCTTCGCGCGCCGCTGTCAACAAGGTCTGGCCGCGCGACGTCAAAGCCAGCGTAATGCGTCGACGATCGGTTAAGGCGATCTCGCGCGTGATCAACTTGCGCGCCACCAGCCCGTCGACGATCTTCGACATCGAGGGGAGGGTCAGGCCAATGTGCCCGGCCACGTCGGACAGCGACGGGCCTGCATGATTATCAATGAAGGCCAGCGTGCGGAATTGCGGTACGGATAAATCGGAGGTGCGGTGGCGGCGCATCTCCGTGCGGATGGTGCGCATGATCGCCGGCGCGACTTCCAGGATCGCGTGCGCACAGTCGTCGGTGGAGGCCTTCATTTGGTTCGCCTTTCTAATAGTTTCATTTACTAAGTAATTGTAGCACAGGCCACTGAGTTGTAAAGGCGAGTGATCGTGAGGGGGAAAGTAAGGCGGCGCAGCGTTGACTTGGGCAGAAATAACTTGCCGCATACATGTCGATCGACATGTATGCGGCACTGAAATAAACCCCTGACCTAAGATTAGTTTACACCCCACTCGAGTTGAAGACAATAGGCAAAACGATCAGAAATTAGCGATGAATAATATTCACGCGGACCGGTTTTTTGTCTGGCTAATTTTCAACTACTTGACTATCGGACTATTCAACTACGAGACCACTTGATTTTTCCAGCCTGCGCCTGTGTTTAAGCACAATACCCGCTCGTCCGATTTAATCCAACCTCGATCGAGTAATTGCTTGGCGGCCACGATGGTGGCCGCGCCTTCGTAGGCCATCGACATGCCTTCCGTTCGAACCAGCCGTTGGGTCTTCTCGATAATATCTTGATCAGAAACAGCAATAGCGATGCCATGGCTTGCGCGCAGCGCCCGCAGGATCAATCGATCGCCTAGCGGCTTGGGCACGCGCAATCCAGCCGCGATCGTCTGCGCATTCGGATACAACTCACTCGCGTCTTTCCTTTCATCGAATGCTTTGACGATCGGTTGGCAGCCGATCGACTGAACCGCGACCATGCGCGGACGTCTTCGATCGATCCAGCCGAGTTGCTGCATCTCATCGAACGCTTTCCAAATCCCGATCAGGCCCGTGCCTCCGCCGGCCGGATAGATGATCACATCCGGCAGATCCCAGCCGAAGTCCTGCGCAATTTCATAGCCCATCGTTTTCTTGCCTTCGATGCGATATGGTTCTTTCAGCGTAGCCAGATCGAACCAGCCATGTTGCTGCGCATCGATCGCGGCGATGCGGCCTGCATCGTTGATCAGCCCATCGATCAGGTGCACATCCGCGCCAGCCTCGCGGCATTCAGCGATGTTAGCGCGCGGCGCGTCTTTCGGCATGTAAACGTGAATCTTCAATCCAGCACGCGCGGCGTAGGCTGAAGCCGCGCCCCCGGCGTTGCCCGCCGTGGGCACGACAAATTCTTTCACACCCAAAATTTTGGCGCGAGTGACGGCTACAGCCATGCCGCGCGCTTTGAATGATCCGGTTGGATTTTGGCCTTCGTCTTTGATCCAAAGATGCTTGAAACCGATCTGTCCTCCGATCCGGTTGATGTGCAGCTGCGGCGTACCGCCTTCGCCCAGATCAACTCGATCGGCTGGATCGTCAATCGGGAGCAGTTCGAACCAGCGCCATAAGCTGTTCGGTCGCGGCGATCCAAACTCAGCCCGATCGAGTTCTTGCTTGGCCCGATCGAGATCGTATCGAACGAGCAGTGGCATTTTATCTTCGGGACAAACAGTCTGCATTACATTCGGATCGTAAGTGCGCTGACATTCGGAACATTCGAGGTGAGTGAGGTAGGACATAGCATCAATTATCCTCCCGCAGGTTTTGCGGGTCAATCAATTTGTATCACGGAAACCTGCGGGAGGATGATCAATCAAACGTCACAACTTCTTGGCCTTCCAACCGTTTCAAAATAGTGGAAGTCACAATATTGAGGTGACCATCTTGATGGACGTAATCGAGTTTGTCGGCGGGCACGGTCAAGATCGGGCAGAGCGTGAAGTCGTCGATCCATTCTTCGTACAGATCGTTCAGCCGCATCAAGTAATCGATCGACATGTCGCGTTCGTAGTCGCGACCCCGCAGAGTGATGCGGTTCTTGAGCGTATCGGTATTGGCGCGCAGATAAACCATGAGATCGGGCGGGGGCAGATACAAAGTCAGCACTTCATACAGTTCGCGGTAGGTGGCGTAATCGCGTGCGTTGATGTTGCCCTGCCGGTACAGATTCTTGGCAAAGATTTCGGCGTCTTCATAAATGCTGCGATCTTGAATGACCGAGCCGGGATGATCGAGCAGGGCGCGATGATGGCGCAGCCGCTTGGAGAGAAAGAAAACTTGCGAATGAAAACTCCACGATCGCATGTCTTGATAGAAGTCGGACAGATACGGATTCTCGTCGACGGCTTCATAAAAGGGCGTCCACCGCAATCGATCGGCGAGCAGGCCGACCAGCGATGATTTCCCGACGCCGATGTTGCCCGCAATGGCGATGAAGTGTTTCGTCATATTTCGTCCTTAGTGAGTCTGATGCCTGTTGAACAGAATAATTCTAATTGATGAAGAATCATGAGTAGCGAGTAATGCGTAATTGCTTGTTAATCATTACTCGTTAGTTTGACTCCCGCCGCCTCTGCCACATGCTTCACGCGTTTCATTATCGTGTGCAGTGATTCTTGCAGTGCGATCGAATCTGCACCATCGGCCAAGATCGCGCCGAGGTTGCCGATCGATTGAGCGAGAGATGCAAATTCGTGCAGCGGGCTGGAATCTTGCGCAGGTTCGCTCCGCGCTTTCGCAGGGTTAAGAGTTTTGTAGGACAAGCTGCCATCTTGTCCAGCCGACGAGCTATCATCGTGTCCGGCGCGCATTTCCGGCAGCGCGAGTTGGAACGTGCCTTCACCTAAAGCCGATCGGATTCGATCGCGCACGTTGAGGTAGGCATCGCGTTCGGCGACGATGTTCAGTTGGTTGGTATCGATCACCAGGACGGGCGATTGCGTATACGCGGTAAAAAATCCTTCGTAGGCTAAACGCAGATTGTCAATGTAAGTGCGATCCATGCCGCGCTCGTACGGTCGATCGCGCATGGCAATGCGGGCCATCAAGGTATCGAGATCCGCGCGGAGGTAGATCAACAGATCGGGCGTGGGGATTTTTTCGGCTAAAGCAATGTGGAGCTTCTCATATACGACCAGCTCATCGCCCGACAGATTCAAATGTGCGAACAAGGAATCTTTGGCAAAAGTGTAATCGCTGAAGAGCACGCCGCGCGTTAAAGCGTTCGGCACGGCTTGATGCTGCTGCCGGTAGCGGCTGAGCAAAAAGAAAATTTGAGTTTGAAAGGCGTAGCGCTCGCGATCGGCGTAGAAATCGGACAGGAAAGGATTCTCTTCAAAGACTTCCA
>JBGQGR010000079.1:0-8825 GCA_041497495.1 Anaerolineae bacterium
CGACGTGCGCGCTCAGGAGATGTTGAAACTCGTGCAACTCGAAGAGTTTGGCAAACATTATCCGTGGCAGTTATCGGGCGGCATGCAGCAGCGAGTGGCCATCGCGCGCGCGCTGTCTTTCGAGCCGTCGATCTTGTTGATGGATGAACCGTTCGGCGCGTTGGACGAAATGACCCGCGAGCGCATGCAGCTGGAAGTGCTGCGCATTTGGAGTCAAACTAAAACCACGGTCATCTTCGTGACGCACAGCATTCCCGAAGCCGTGTTCTTATCGAGCCGCGTCGTCGTCATGTCGGTGCGGCCGGGCCGCATCACCGGCGTGATCGAGATCGATCTGCCGCGGCCGCGCGATGTCGAAACGCGCGAGCACCCGCACTTCTTTGAAAAGATCACCGAAGTGCGCGAAATGCTGCGCAAGGGTGAGAAGGCTTAACGATGAGTCAGCCCGCCGATCTGATTTCTGCGGTCGAAGAAGAATTGCTGCCCGCGGCGCATCCGGCGCAGTTCAGCCAGCGGCTGCGTCGATATTTGCCGGCCATCGCGCTATTCATCATCGGTTTGATTGTATGGGAAGTGATCGTCGTCGTGTTCAACATTCAAGGTTTCTTGCTGCCCCGACCGTCCGTCATCGCTTCACACTTTGTTGAGCAATTTTCAATCATCGTCTCTGACGGACTGTTCACCATGCGTGAAGCCGTCGGCGGATTCTTCATCGGATCGATCTTGGGTGTCTTGGTGGCATTGGCGACCGCGCGCTGGGCATCGATCAGCGAAGGCGTGATGCCATTTGCGATTGCGATCAACTCAACCCCGATCGTGGCGCTGGCCCCGATCATGAATAACTGGTTCGGCATTACGAACCCGATCGCCAAGATGAGCATCGTCGCCGTGATCGTTTTCTTTCCGGTGATGATCAACGTCGTGCGCGGCTTGACGCAGGTGAATCCGGCCGCGATCGAATTGATGAAATCCTATGCGGCCGGAGATTTCAGCGTGTTGTCCAAGACGCGGATACCGAATGCGCTGCCGTATTTATTCAGCGCGCTCAAAGTCGCCAGCACATTAAGTGTGATCGGTGCAATCGTGAGTGAGTACTTCGGCGGATCGCGCGAGGCGTTGGGTGTGTACATCTCTCAGCAAGCTGCGTTATTTCATTTTGCCGAAGCGTGGAGCGCGATCATCGTGGCCTGCCTCATGGGCATCGCGTTCTATGTGATCATTTTGCTAGTCGAGCGCTGGGTGATGCCGTGGCACGTATCCCTCAGAAGCACAGAAGAATAATCGGGTTCAACATCAACCCCAATTTCATTGTTCATTGAAGGAGGTGATGCAGCACGATCGAGATCAAACCCTGATCGAATATCCACCATCGAACCGAAGTCGATCCAAATTCACCATACCCATTCTCAGGAGGAGAAATCCATGAAATCGAAAATGATGGGCGTCATTAGTTTGCTGACAGTGTTGACGGTTCTCTTAACGGCCTGCGCTCCGGCGGCGCCCGCGACGCTGACCAAGATCAAATTGCAACTGCAGTGGGTGACGCAGTCGCAGTTCGCCGGCTATTACGCGGCGGTCGATCAAGGCTTCTATAAGGCCGAAGGTTTGGATGTGACCATCTTGACCGGCGCGGTCGATATTGTGCCACAGCAAGTGCTGGCGTCCGGTCAAGCCGAGTTTGCTTTGGCCTGGGTGCCGAAGGCGTTAGTGTCCCGCGAGGAAGGTGCAAACATTGTCGATATTGGACAAGTCTTCCAACGCAGCGGCACGCTTGAAGTATCGTGGAAAGATTCCAACATTACCCAACCCTCAGATTGGAAAAGCAAGAACGTGGGCACCTGGGGCTTCGGCAATGAATTTGAGTTGCTGGCCGCGATTCGCAAAGCGGGTCTTGATCCGGATAAGGATATGAAGATCATTCAGCAGCCGTTCGATATGTCGCTGCTGCTCAATCGGCAGGTGGATGCCGCCGAAGCGATGACCTACAACGAGTACGCGCAGGTACTGGAGCAAAAAGATCCCAAGACCGGTAACCTGTATCAGCCGGGCGATCTGACGGTGATCGATTTCAACAAGGTCGGCACCGCCATGTTGCAAGATGCGATTTGGGCGCGCCAGGATTGGCTGCAAGATGCCAAGAACAAAGATATCGCGCTGCGCTTCCTGCGTGCGTCGTTCAAGGGCTGGGTCTTCTGCCGCGATCAATTCGATGCGTGCGTGAATATCGTCTTAAAGAATGGCCCGACGTTGGGCAAGGGTCACATGGCCTGGCAGCTCAACGAAATCAACAAGTTGATCTGGCCGTCGCCCGCCGGCATCGGCGTGATGGACAAGGCGTTGTGGGATCAGACCGTGCAGGTCGCCACTTCGCAGAAGGTCATCAAAGCTGCGCCGGATGCGAACGCTTACATGAGCGATCTCGCTGCGCAGGCTGTGAAGGATTTGCAAGCGCAAGGGGTAGATGTCGCGGGTGCAAATTACAAGCCGCAGACGGTGGCAATTACGCCGGGCGGCAACTAAACTGTCGTAAAAAGTAGAGACGTTCCGGCCAGACTTTCCAACGGAACGTCTCTACATTTTTCTTTCGGAGGTTTAAGATGGCAAGAATCGTTCGAGGCGCACTGTTTCAAGCCTCATGGCCGGGCAGCAAAGAGAAGATGATCGACAAGCACGTGGCGGCCGCCGAAGAAGCAGCCAAGAACGGCGCGCAGATCATGTGCTGGCAAGAATTGTTTTACGGCCCATATTTTTGTCAGGTGCAGGATACGAAACATTATGCGTGGACGGAACACATGCCCGACGGGCCCACCACCAAGTTAGCGCAAGACCTCGCCAAGAAATTAAAGATGGTGTTGATCGTGCCGATCTATGAGGAAGAGCAGACCGGCATGTACTACAACACCGCCGCAGTGATCGATGCGGATGGCAAGTTCCTGGGCAAGTATCGCAAGACGCACATACCGCAGGTCAACGGTTTCTGGGAGAAGTTCTACTTCCGACCGGGCAACCTGGGCTATCCGGTTTTCGATACCGCGGTCGGCAAAGTCGGCGTGTACATTTGCTACGATCGACATTTCCCGGAAGGCCCGCGCATGTTGGGGCTGCACGGCGCCGAGATGATCTTCATTCCATCGGCGACCTCGCGCGGCTTGTCGATGCATCTGTGGGACATTGAGCAGCGATCGCACGCGATTGCCAATGGTGTGTTCATCGGCACGATCAATCGAGTTGGCAAGGAAGAAGAGTTCGGCCCGAACGATTATTACGGCACATCGTACTTCTGCGATCCGCGCGGACAATATATCAACGATGCGCGCACCGGCCAACCCAAAGCCAGCGATAAGGAAGAGCAGCTGGTGATCTGCGATCTGAACATGGACCTGGTGCAGGAAGTTCGCAATACCTGGCAGTTCTATCGCGATCGACGCCCGGATATGTACGCCGATCTGGTGAAAGCCTAAATTCCTCACCCCATCCCCTGCCCCTTCCCCTCTCCCGATTATTTGTTGAAAGTTGTCAATCGGGAGAGGGGAAGGGGAAGCGCGCAGCGCGGGGTTAGGGTGAGGCATCTTACGGAGGCAGACAATGGACTTTGGGATCACGTTCAAGTCCGATATACCCATCCCGCGCGCGATCAAACTCGCGCAAGCGGCCGAAGCCGGTGGCTTTAGCTACATCTGGGCTTTTGATTCGCACGTGCTGTGGCAGGAAGTGTACACGCAGCTGACGGTGCTGGGCATGAACACCCAGCAGATGAAACTCGGCCCGTGTGTGACGAATCCGCGCGTACGCGACATCACCGTAACGTCCAGCATTTTCGCCACGCTGCAGCGCATCACCGGCGGAAGAATGCAGCTGGGCATTGGCCGTGGCGATTCATCGCGGCGGGTGATGGGCAAGAAGCCGACCACCGTCGAAATTCTGGAACAATCGATTCAAGAATTCCGTGATCTCACCACCGGCAAACAGATCGAATTCGAAGGTCAACCACTTCAATTGACTTGGGCTGATGGCGGCCTGCCGCCCGTCTGGGTCGCCGGCTACGGACCGAAAGCGTTAGGCATGGCCGGTCGCGTAGCCGATGGGATCATCTTGCAATTCGCCGATCCGCATTTGATCAAGTGGTGCATGGATATGGTCAAAGCGGGCGCGGATCAAGCGGGACGAGATTTCTCGAAGATCAAGATCATGTCCGCCGCGCCGATCTGGATCAGCGACGACCTGAAAGTCGCCCGCGATCACGTGCGCTGGTTTCCGGCACTGGTCTCCAATCACGTCGTCGATCTGATCAGCAAGTACGATCCGGCAGAGCTGCCTCAAGAATTAACGACCTATGTGCGTGATCGCAAAGGCTACAACTATCTGCATCACGCCGAAGTGGGCAGCAGCAACGCCGAATTCGTCACCGACGAGATCGTCGATCGGTACGACATCATTGGCTCGATCAAAGATCACATCCGCAAACTGGAAGAACTGCGCGACCTCGGCGTGCATCAGTTCAATATCTACTTGATGTGCGGCGATGAAGAGAAGCAGGTTCAAGCGTATAGTAAATACGTCATTCCACATTTCAACAAGAAGTCGGTGCGCGGGGTCAAGCCCAAAGCAAAACCAGCCGCGAAGAAGAAAGTAACCGCGGAGCGCGGGCGAAAGTAAGTGACCACGCTTCACAACTCAAGGAGTCGAGACTTTGGCAGGTCAACCTGATTCGCACCGGCTAAAGCCTCGACTCCGTTTATCATCAGGAAGCATATGTGACTAATACACTTATCAATCAGCTGCAACCTAAAGTTATTCAACTCGATCCCGGCGATCAATCGTATTTCAAATTACTCAGCGGCCCGCCGGAGACGCGATCGATCAAGTCGGGACTGGTCACATTGTCGCCCGGTAAATCGATCGGATTACACAACTCGCAATCGAACGAAGAAGTGATCATACCGCTGGCGGGCTGCGGCGAATTGCGCCTCACGGATCATGCGTCGATCGAATTGAAGACGGGCTTAATCGCTTACGTGCCGCCACAGACCGAGCATGATGTGATCAATACCGGCTCGCTCGATCTCCGGTATATCTTTATCGTTGTCAAAGCGCAGTAAGCGCGATACAATCTACCGGCGGTAACTGGGAGGAACACTGTGGTCTGCGCGGTCAACACCAATTGCGGCGATGTCTTGCTGCAAATCCTGATCTACGGAATATCGAACGGCGCCGTCCTCGCGCTGAATGCGATCAGCATTACGGTGATCTATGGCACCGTGCGCACCCTCAACCTGGCACATGGTGATGTCTTCGCCCTCACCACTGTCCTCATCACCACAGTCGTCCGCGCGCTGGGCTTGCAACCCGATTCATCGGCGCTGGTCTTGATCGGCGGACTGGCGATCACACTCGGCGTCGGCATCTTGTTCGGCACCGGACTCAGCGTGGCGATCGAACGCATCGCCTTCAAGCCCTTTCGTGGTCGATCGCGTTTAGCGCCGTTGATTGCAACGCTGGGCATCTCGTTCATGCTGTTTCAAGTCTCGATGATCTGGCGCGTGCTGATGCCCAGCTGGGTGTGGCATGAACATCGGAGCGTGCCGGGTTTGAATGAAGTCCCGACCGACGGCATTCCAAATCTCTTGCCGAATGTTAATTTGGTCCGCGCGCTTGGTCTGAACTCGACGGTCAACTTCAATTTCAGCAACCTATTCATTCTCGTTATCGCCATCGCCTGCGCGATCGGCGCTAGCTTATACCTCAAACGCTCGAAGACCGGCCATGCGATTCGAGCCGCATCGCAAAACCCACAATTGGCACAGATCAATGGAGTGAATCTGAACAGCGCAATCCGGCGCGCGTTCGCGTTCGGCGGCGCGTTAGCCGGTGTCGCCGCGTTTATCTTCGCGATGTATTACGCTCGACCGTTTGGCGCGGCCGGCGCCGAGAGCGGCTTGATGGCTTTCGCCGCCGCGATCTTGGGCGGTGTCGGCAGCCCGATCGGTGCGCTGGTGGCCTCCATGGGCCTCGGCATCTTTTCGTCTTTTAGCGATTATTTTTTAAGCGCCCAGTGGACGCCGGTTTTGTTGCTTATCATCTTCATCGCCGTATTGTTCTGGCGGCCGACCGGTCTCGCGGCCGAGGAAAGCAATGAAGATGCCGCATCGCAAACGATTCGCGATTCGGTGATTCTAATTGCGCCGGGCAAGCAGCGATCGAACCGCTGGTTGATTGCGATCTTCGTCGGTCTAGCTCTGTTCCCGATCATATCTTTACTTACCGGTTTAGGTTGGCAGTCGCTCGTGCGCAACGTCAGTATCTACGTGCTGATCGCTTTAGGCTTAAACATATTGTTAGGTGTCGCGGGCATCTTGGACTTGGGTTTTGCGGTGAGTTTCGGCATCGGCGGCTATACCGTCGCCTTGCTCGCCAATCCATATGGCTTGATCGGTTCGCACATCCCGCAGCCGATCGATTTTACGATCTTGATTTTGATCAGCGCGGTACTGGCTGGATTGTATGGCGCATTCAAAGGCGGCCTGGCGCGGCGCTTGCACAGCGATTATTTAGCCGTGGTGACATTGGCGTTGGGTCTGTTGGCCGAGCGTGTGATCAACAACCTGCGCGATCTGACGGGCGGCATTGGCGGCATGGGCGCTTTGCCACCGCCGAGAATTCTTTCAGTCCCGATTGAAGGTCAGACCCAGCAATACTATTTCGTTTTCGTGTTTGTCTTAATCGTGGCCTTATTCGCCCAGCGCCTGATTCGATCGCGCACCGGCCGCGCATGGATCGCGGCCAGCGATGATGAAACGGCCGCCGCATCAATCGGGATAAATATCGATCGATACAAAACGCTGGCCTTGATTGTGAGTTCGGCCATTGCAGGCGTAGCGGGTGCATTATATGCCAGCACCTTCGCGTTTGTTTCGCCGGATATGGTCGCATTCCATGTTTCGGCATTGGCGCTCGCGATGGTGATCCTCGGCGGCGCGGGCAGTGTGCCGGGCGCGGTGTTGGGCGCCATGTTGATCATCGGTTACGATCAGATCATCATCCCACAATTCGCCGCCTTCGTCTCACAATTTTGGCCGAGCAATTCCTTCATCGGTTCGGTGCCGGATCTACGCGGCACAAGTTTCTTTAACTTCGGCTTAGCCTTGTATCTCACTGTGTGGCTGCGTGCGCGGCGGCGTGGTGAGGAGAATGACTCGCAGACCAAGCCGCCCTCGCGCCGATGGTTCCGCTTCCGGCTATCGAAAGCGATAATCTCAACAGCGCCAGCGACTCAGCCCGAATGATTCAGCCATTAGAATTTGCGCTAAAATAAACTCGCTGAATTTACCTACCCAAGGAGATCACTTATGGCAGACCCACTTTTCGTTCAACCTAAGGCCGGCTCGGGCGGCGTATTCCTCCACAACGCAAACAACACCGATGCCTCCAGTAAAGTAGGCTCGTTCAAAGAAGGCCAGCGTCTGCAATTTGATCACCAAAGCGCCGATATCATAGCGTGCAAGGTCTATGTCGCCGCCGAAAATGTGACGGTCTCCGCCGATAACAAATCAATCAGCCTGCCGACCGGCAACTCCGTTAATTTGCGATCGATCAACGACAAGAACGATCCCTCGAATATCCTCAGTGTGTGGAGCGGCGGCCAGAGTTTGAAATTGATCAGCCCGTTAGATACCTGGTATGTTGGCCGCGTGTATGCCTCAGCGCAATTCGTCGATGTGCTGGCGGCCGGTCAGCAACCCACGACCTCGATCGGGGCGGCGATCAATCCAGCCGATTTTATCGATGCCGTGCTCACGCCCAATTCCCAACGGACAACACAAGCGAATGCTAGCTTCAAAGCAGTTGTTGCCAGCAAAATCTGGAATATGTACGGCGGTCTGATCGAAACCTTATCGCAAATGATCAATATCGATCCGGGCATAGCCGTGGCCGTCATCGCCACCGAATCGGGCGGCCAGGCTAGCGGCGCGGCGGGACGCATGACGATCCGATTTGAGAATCATCTATTTTGGTTTCGCTGGGGCAAAGACAATGCCGACGTTTATAATCAACTCTTTAAGTTTGATCCGAACGTCAGCTGGCAAGGGCATCAATATCGACCGAACACGAGCAGCCCGTGGCTGAACGTGCACACGAATCAAGATAGCGAGTATGGCGCATTAGGCGTGGCTCGCGGCTTAAATGATCCCGTCGCTCTCTCATCGATGAGCATGGGCCTGGTGCAAATCCTCGGCTCAAATTTTGCGGCGTGCGGTTATGGCTCGGTCGAAGCGATGTATGATTCATTCAGCGCTGATGCGCGCAATCAATTGATCGGTTTTTTTAACTTCGTCGCGCATGATCCAGCCAAGATCACGGCCATGCAGCACAAAGACTACGCCACTTTCGCTACCCGCTACAATGGTTCCGGCCAGGTAGAGTTTTATGCCGGTTTGATCAAAAGTTACGTCGATGCATTCAACAGTTTGATCGTCCAGCCGCCACCGCTAACAGGGATGCCGAATACATTACAGACTCCGTCCGGCAATCACTGACGAGCGGCTGTCTTCTTTCAGCGGCCCGGTCATTCGCCCGGAGCCACCATGAACACGGCCTGGCGCCATGTGCGCGATCATTGGAAAACTTACCGCCGCTATCATTATCCACGCGATGCGCGGTTGATCGTCAGCGGTTTGCGGCAGCGCCGCAACTTGCGCTGTCCTGAAGAGGTGTGGCGGATTGTCGATTCCGTCGATGGTTTTCTCAAGCCCACTGAAGCCGGACTCATGTATTGGGCAGCCACGCACTGGCCGCTGGCCGGGCCGGCGATCGAATTGGGTTCTTAC
>JBGQGR010000080.1:0-8786 GCA_041497495.1 Anaerolineae bacterium
ATATTCGAAGCTGGCGAGGCGAGGAAAAACCAAATGGCGCGTGGGAATGTCGGCCAGCCGCTATTCGGTGCAAATGGATGATTCCAAAACCCAAAGCCGGCTGTGCCCAGGATATTTTCGCTAGAAAATCGCGCCCGCAAAGACAGATGAATCGGCGGGCGATGAGGTAACGTTCGGCGTGGCAGACCAGCGTAGTCGTCGATCTGCGCGTCGGAATAGATCGACCGATCGGCTTGCGGCAAACTCAAACGCGTGATCGAATCGATTTGATCGACTTGCCCTGTTCCGGCGATTAATGGTTTCATCCGAACACGATTCTCACAAATAAAGCGGCTATCCGCCATCGGCTGTCGGCCATTATAGTCCATTCAATGATTGGCATTCCACTTCGATTTAGGTATAATAGTTTTGACCACAATCTTGATTCACGGAGTTTTGCATGCCAGTTGATATTACTTGGTTAGGCCACAGCTGCTTTCGTCTGCGCGATCGCGCGGCGACGGTCGTGACCGATCCGTACGGCAAAGACGTCGGGTTGACGCTGCCGCGTGTCCGCACGGATATTGTGACGGTGAGCCACGACGCCGATGATCACAACAATGTGAAAGGTGTCAAAGGTGAATATCGCGTATTGGATGGTCCGGGCGAGTACGAAGTTTCCAGCGTATTTGTGACCGGCCTTGATCTGCACGGTGATCGAAAGTCGGCGAAAAAAGAAGTCGCGCCGCGCAACACCGTCTTCCTGTTTGAATTTGAAGATGTCACCGTCTGTCACTTGGGCGATCTGAATTTGGTGCCAACACAGGCCCAGGTTGAGGAAGCGCTGGGCGAAGTGGACGTGCTGCTGATCCCGGTCGGCGGCGGGGAGAGTCTGAATGCATCGCAGGCCGCCGAGGTCGTCAGTTTGCTGGAACCGCACATCGTCATCCCGATGCATTATAAAGTTCCCGGCAATGAAGCTAAACTCGATCCGGTCAGCAAGTTCCTGAAGGAAATGGGTTTGGATAAGATCACGCCGCAGGAGTCGCTGAAAGTATCGCGCGGCGGATTACCCGATGAAACTCAAGTGGTCTTGCTCGAACTGAAGAGCAAGGAGGAATAACTATGCAGCCTCGCACTCAGCGCTTAAATCAACTTGGCCGATCGTTTATTCTGGCCCTGCTGGTCGTGTTGGTCATAGCCGCTTGCAATCAGCAGCCGCCCTCGCCATTGGATGCCGGCCGCAGCGCACTTCAAACCGGCGATGCGCAGACGGCGATTACAAGCTTGGAAAAACTAATTGCCGATCAGCCTGATTCCGCGCCCGCGCATATCCTGCTCGGCCAAGCTTATTTCAAAGCCGAGCGCAAAGATGAAGCGAAAGCGCAATTTCAAATTGGCTTCAGCCTCGATCCCGCGGCGACGTTAGTGATTACCTCCACCGATGCCGAAGAAGTTTTTTTGACCGGCAACGTGCATGCCACGCTCGGCCAGTTCGATCAAGCGCTGCAAGCTTACTCTCTGACACTGCAAATCGATCCGAATAAAGCGGGCGCGTACACGAATATTGGTGTGGTGTATTATCAAACCGGCAAATTGGATTTGGCCGTTCAGCAATTTCAGCAAGCCCTGGCGATCGATCCGACGGATGCCGATACGAATTATTTGTTAGGCGCGGCCTACGTCCAGAAGAACGATCTTGTAAGCGCAGAGAAATCGTTTCAGACTGCCTTGACGCTCGATCCAAACTCGACGGCCGCTTATATCGGTTTGGGCAACGTCGATCTACTGCGCAAGAACTATGATCAAGCAGTCGCGAATTTGCAGAAGGCGCTGGGCGTCCAACCCAACTCGCCCGAAGCATTGTACGCGTTGGGCAAAGCGTATTGCTTGCAAGGGAATACGCAGGACGGCAGTAAAACTCTCAATCAATTTTTGCAATTGAATCCGGTCGATCCCTACAAGTCGGACGCGCAAAAACTCCTGTTGCAATGTGGCGTAAAATAAGCGGAGTAATTTTCGGCCGGGGGAGCGCGCAGGCCTGAGTGTGGTACACTTCATATACTCGTTGTTATCGAATTAGAATCTGAGGTGCCGATGGTTAAGCTGCTAATGAGTTGGGATATACAGGCCGGTCGCGAAGCAGAGTATTTTCAGTTTATCATCCAGGAATTTGTGCCGGGCCTCTTGAAGATTGGCCTGCAGCCGACCGAGGTCTGGTTCACGGCCTTTGGCGAACGTCCGCAGATTCTGGCCGGAGGACTCGCATCGGATTTGCAGGCCATGCAGACTATCGTCAACGGCTCGGAGTGGCGGGAATTGCGCACACACCTTGAGGAATTCGTCAGCGGCTACGCCCAGAAGGTTGTGCGAGCCGAGGGTGGTTTTCAGTTATAGTTTAACGGTGGCTTAATCAATAAATGAGCGGGTTGGAAAGGACATATTCCAGCCCGCTCTTTATTGTCCGAGAGATCTATTCGGCGGCAGCAGGTGCTTTTGGAGTTTCAACTTTTGGTTTTGGCTCAGCCGGCTTAGTCTCGCTCGCCTTATCAGACGTTTTCCGCGAATCCGTCTTGTAGAAGCCCGCGCCTTTGAAGACTATACTGGTGGCATGCACGGTGCGCTTGACCTTTCCTCTGGTTTTACAGATAGGGCAGGATTTAACCGGCTCGTCGCTGAATCTTTGCACCTTTTCGAATACGTATCCGCATTTGTCACAACGATAACCATATGTTGGCATTATTTCTTGTCTCCGAGTTTCGCCTTGGCAAGTGGATTATACCTTGCGGATGCCTGAATCGCAAGGCCATGGCGCCGTGGCGGTTACGGAACCGTTCGATCGTGCGACATAAAGTCCTCGCGTCGGATTCCTTGCTAACTAAGTTTAAGCGTGGTAGACTGGCTTTGTTGGACAGCAAGACAATGTGCGCATCACAAATCAATGAGGAGAAGGGTAATCATGGCTGATGAAGTTCGTGCTTATTGCATGAAGGAAAAGAAGGAACAGGTGATGAAAGACGTAGTGATCACAACTACGGCAAACGGGCGACGAGCTGCTCAGGGCGTTTGCTCCAACTGTGGCACCAAGATGTACAAATTCCTGCCGAAGGCAGCAGCTGAACCTGCCAAGTCCGAATAATCACACCGAATCCGATAGCGGCTGATCCATGTCGATTGGCCGCTATCAGATTCTTGGGCTGGCACCACCGATCGGATGCAGCTCGCTTCCTCGTCCATGTGTGCCAAACGTGTTTGCCTCTGAATCCGATCGAAGCTTGACACCGATGTAAAGTAAGTTATAATTAGCCCAGTAGAATCGAATGTGTTTTACACAGCAAGAGCGCTGAAGACTGATAAAATAGTCTTCCAGCGCTTATTTTGGCTTGCCTGTGGTCCTCTTGTTGATCGGTCACGGTTAAGGTAGATTCCCTTTTTCGAGGAGGCGTCGGGTGGATGCAAAAGATTTTTCAGCGCTGAGAGTAAGTCTGGCATCACCGGAACAAATTCGATCCTGGTCGTATGGCGAGGTGTTGAAACCAGAGACGATCAATTACCGGCGGTTGAGGCCTGAGAAAGATGGCTTGTTTTGCGAAGCGATTTTTGGGCCGACGAAAGACTGGCAGTGCTACTGCGGTAAATACAAGAACGTTCGCTATCGCGGCATTATTTGCGATAAGTGCGGCGTAGAAGTGACTCGGGCAGCCGTGCGCCGCGAGCGCATGGGTCACATTGAATTGGCCGCGCCTGTCGCGCATGTTTGGTATACGCGCCGCGTACCCTCCTATCTCGGCGTGCTCCTTGATATTTCGCGCCGCAACCTCGATCGGGTGTTGTATTTTGCCCAATACGTTGTTACGCACGTCGATGAAGAAGCGCGTGTGAAGGCTCTCAAGCGACTGGATGAAGAAGCCGAGCGCGAGCGCAAACGCGTCGAGTCGGCTGGCAAAGAAGGCACTCGCGCGATCAAGGAAAAAGTCGAGGCCGAGCTTGAGAAGCGCAAGGCTCAGCGCGACGAGCGAGCAGCCAAACTCGACGAGAAGCTGAATTCGGCGACCGAGGCAGTTATGAAAGAGGCCCAGAAGCTGCAAGATCGGCTTGACGAGCGCATGAGCAAAGATATCCGCGCCCCGATTGAGTTTGAAGCGGCCAAGATTACGATCGCCGACACCGGTGAGACGATCGGGCGTGAACACTTAACCCGGCTCAACAAGGCCGTGAAAGCTAAGTTGGCCGAACTTGAAGCCAAGAATGCTGAAGAGCGTGAAAAGTCGCTGGCCAAGATCGAGTCCGAAATTGAATATTGGAAGGGCGCCTCGAAGGACGAGATTGCGACCATCGATACGAAGATTCAAGAAGACCTTGAAGCGCATGGGCACAAGGTCGATGCGGACCGCGAAGAGCTGAAGGGTCTGGGGACACTGCAGTTCTTGACTGAGCCGCGCTATCGCGATTTGAAGAGCCGTTGGGGACAAGTCTTCAAGGCCGACATGGGCGCAGAAGCGTTCCTGGAAATCTTGAAGCGGCTTGAACTCAACCAGATGTCGAAAGAGTTGTGGCGCGAAGTCAAGATCAGCAAGAGCAAGCAGAAACGCAAGAAGGCCATTAAGCGACTGCGCGTGGTCGAAAGCCTGCGCAAGAGCAATAATCGACCGGAGTGGATGATCCTCACGTTGCTGCCGGTCATTCCGCCCGATTTGCGCCCGATGGTGCAGCTCGATGGCGGCCGCTTCGCCACCTCCGATCTCAACGATCTATATCGCCGCGTGATCAATCGCAACAACCGGTTGAAGCGGCTGCTCGAACTCGGTGCGCCGGATGTGATCGTGCGCAATGAAAAGCGCATGCTTCAAGAAGCAGTAGATTCGCTGATCGATAACTCGCAGCGCGGCAAGGCGCTCAGCCGCCGCGGCCGCCGCGAGCTAAAGAGCTTGAGCGATATGCTAAAAGGCAAGAAGGGCCGCTTCCGCCGCAATCTGTTAGGTAAGCGTGTGGATTACTCCGGCCGATCGGTAATTGTGATTGGACCGAAATTGAAACTGCATCAATGCGGCCTGCCGAAGACGATGGCGCTGGAACTGTATCGGCCATTTGTGATCAGCAAACTTGTTCAATATAACTTCGCCAGCAATGTGAAGGGCGCCAAGCGCATCATCGAGCGCGAGCGGCCGGAAGTTTGGGAAGTTCTGGAAGAAGTGATCAAGCAGCGACCCGTGCTGCTCAATCGCGCGCCGACGCTGCACCGATTGGGCATTCAGGCCTTTGAGCCGGTGTTGGTCGAAGGCAAAGCCATTCAGATCCATCCGTTGGTTTGCTCGGCGTTCAACGCGGACTTCGATGGCGACCAGATGGCCGTGCACGTGCCGTTATCCGATCAGGCCGTTAAAGAAGCGCGTGAGCTGATGATCTCGACCAAGAACTTGCTCAAGCCTGCTTCCGGCGAGCCGGTCGTCGGTCCGGCCAAGGATATGGTGCTGGGCGTTTACTACTTGACGATGCTGAAGGAAGGTCTTAAAGGCGAGGGCCGTATCTTTGGCAGTCTGGAAGAAGTTGAGCTTGCCTATTCACTTGGGCAGCTGCATCTGCACACGAAGATCAAACTGAACACCGAAACCGTTTATGGCTTAAATAACAACGAGCGTTTTGCCGATAGCCGCCCGCGCGTCCGCCTGATCGATACGACGGTTGGCCGCGCGATCTTCAACACGATTGTGCCAAATGAAATTCGGTACATCAACGACGTGCTCGATCGCGGCAAACTCAATGACTTGGTTGCGCGCTGCTATCAATGGCTGGGTCTCGATCCTACGACCGAATTGGTCGACGCGATCAAGAACATCGGCTTCAAGTATGCAACCCGATCGGGCACTTCGATCGCCGTGTCCGATATCACCGTGCCGGAAGCGAAGTACGCGATTGTGAATGAAACCGAAGCGAAGGTCAATGAAGTCGAGCGGCAATACCGACGTGGGCTGCTCACCGAAGAAGAGCAGTATAATCGCATGATCGAATTGTGGCAGCAAGCGACGAGTTCCGTCGCCGACGCGGTCCGCAAAGCGCTGCCGCCGACGGCAAACTTGAGCGTGATGGCGATGTCGGGCGCAACTAAAGGCGGCTTCTCACCCATTGCGCAATTGGCTGGTATGCGCGGCTTGATGGCTGATCCTTCCGGCCGAATTATCGCGTTGCCGATTCGTTCGAACTTCCGTGAAGGTCTGACGGCGCTCGAATACTTCATTTCGACACACGGTGCGCGTAAGGGCTTGGCCGATACTGCGCTGCGAACAGCAGATGCCGGTTATCTCACCCGCCGTTTGGTCGACGTGGCCCAAGATGTAATGATCAATGAACGCGATTGCGGCACTGAAAGCGGCATTTGGATTCGGCGTAAAGACGACGTTGGCGGACAAAATATGGCCGTGCGCATGATCGGCCGGGTGCCGGCTGCGCCCATTCTGCATCCCAAGACCGGTGAAGTGGTGGCAGAGCGCAATGTGATCATTGACGAAGATCATTCCGAAGCGATTGATAAATCGGGCGTTGCGGAAGTATTCCTACGATCGCCCATGACGTGTGTCCTGCGACATGGCATCTGCCAAATGTGCTACGGGCGCGATCTGGGCCGTGGCACAATCGTTGCGCTGGGTTCAGCCGTTGGCATCGTGGCTGCTCAATCGATCGGCGAGCCGGGCACTCAGCTGACTCTGCGAACATTCCACACCGGTGGTGTGGCGGCAGGCGGCGACATCACTCACGGGCTGCCTCGCGTCGAAGAACTGTTCGAAGCGCGCAAGAAGCCGCGTGGCGAAGCCGTCATGTCAGACATCGATGGCATCGTGCAGATCGTCCGCAATGAAGGCGGCATGCGCTTGGTGAAGGTGAAGTCGACGCAAATGCTGAAGGACGAATATGAAGTTCCCGGCAATTGGGCGTTGAAAGTTGAGAATGGCCAGGAAGTGACCGAAGGCCAGGAAATTGCGTCGCGCGGCGATCAAGTTATGGCGGCGAAGCATTCCGGCAAAGTTTCCATCCGCAAGAATAAACCGCTCGCCGTTGTTTACGAAGTGGTTGACGAGCGTGAATATGAAGTGCCGGCGACTGCGCGCATGTTGGTGGAGGACGGCAAAGAAGTTGCGGCGGGCATGCAGCTGTCTGAAGGCGCATTGAATCCACATCGCATCCTGCGCATCTTAGGCCGCGACGCCACGCAGTTGTATTTGCTGCAAGAAGTGCAGAAAGTTTATCGCTCGCAGGGCGTGAACATCAATGATAAGCACTACGAAGTGATCATCCGCAAGATGATGAATCGCGTGCAGATCGTGTCCAGCGGCGATGCCGATCTGCTGCCGGGTGAGTTAGTCGATCGCTTGGTGCTGCAAGATTCAAATGACAAGTTGCTCGCTGAAGGCAAGCGCGGTGCAACAGCTGTGCCGGTGCTGCTCGGCGTAACGAAGGCCGCTCTCAGCACGGATTCGTTCTTGAGCGCCTCTTCCTTCCAGCACACGATCAAGGTGTTGGCCGGCGCCGCGATCGAAGGCAAGACCGACGATCTGCTCGGCCTCAAAGAGAACGTGATCATCGGCAAATTGATTCCGGCCGGCACGGGTTACCATCATTCGAGGATCAACGAAATCCCTGAAATTGAAGAGCCGGTGGATGCCTTGTTAGCCGTCAGTTAATTTCTGTTAGTTGTTTGATGAATCGGCAGTGATCGAATTCGATCACTGCCGATTTGTTTTATAATGGCTTGGGGTTAATCTGTATGCCGATTGTTTCTCCCAGCGATCTCAATCAACTTGACGCCGAAGTCTTGGCGGTGCGCGAGCAGCTGGCGCGGCTGGAGCAAGAGCGCGCCGATCTCTTGATGGAAGTGCGCGACTTCGAGTTGCTGTATCATGCCCGCGTGGGCCCGCTTCAAGCGCGTCTCGAAGAAGCCCAGCTGCATATTGCCGAATACAAACTGCGGATCGATCTCGTTCGCTTTCGAGGCCGATCGCTGGCGCCGTCACAACTCGAAGCAGAAGTAGAAGCGCAGCTGCGCAATCAACGCCAGCGCGCGGAAGCGATCGGTGCTGAAGCGCACGCAGCGCAGATAGAGTGGGCTTCGACGCCGCACGATCAGCCCGATCCCACACTCGAACTTAATCTCAAGCAAGTTTATCGCGAGTTAGCCAAACGCGTGCATCCCGATTTATCAAGCGATGCGGCTGAGCGCGATGTCCGCAGCCAGCGGATGGCGCAAGTGAACGACTTATACGCCCAACATCAATTGGAGGCATTGCGCTGGATGCTGCGCGAGATCGATGTTGAGCATTCACGGCTGAATGAGAGCGTTGAAGATCGCTGGACGCGCTTGAAGCACGAGCAAGTGCAGTTGATCGCCGCAATCCATCGGGTTAAAGCTGAGATCGCCGATCTGAATCGCAGCTCAATGCTGCAATTGAAAATCGAATATGCATTGCAAAAAGCGCGCGGCCGCGATGTGCTGGCTGAGGTGATAGTGCAGATCGAGACGCAGCTGCGGACTGCCGAGGAAGAGTTGAGCCGACTCATCGCGGCTTTCCGTGAGCAGATTGAATCGACAGGTTTGACTGAATAATTTTTTACGTTGACAACTTGGCTGTGCTCGGTTAAGATGTTGCCCGTTCAAATGTGGGGCAAGTTGTCAACTTGTCTTGCAGTGGAGAAATAATATGGCGGCTAGATCAAAATCAAAATCGAAAGCACCCGACACCAGCACACACTTTGGTAACGTGCGGCAGATCGATATCGATACCGAGATGCAGCAGGCGTATCTCGATTACGCGATG
>JBGQGR010000081.1:0-8783 GCA_041497495.1 Anaerolineae bacterium
AAGATCGTCGTCAATCTGCACGGCGAAGTCATCAAACTCGACTCGCCGGGCGTCGTCGATAATTCGGATGAGTGAGCGACGAAGCAAAATTACAGATTTCAATGAGCAGCCTGCTGCATTTTTTTAACGAACATTCCTATATCGTAGTCGCGGCGTTTGTGCTGATCCTCTTGGCGATCTTCCTGATCGCACGGCACGTACCGAATGGCGCGTTCATCTGGATCGGTGCAGCGAGTGTGGTCATGATCATTTGGTTTGCCACACGCACTGGCTCCGGCGTGCAGTACGCTTCGGTCGAGCAATATGAAGCCGCGATTGCGTCCGGTCAACCGATACTCGTCGAATTTTATTCCGATTATTGACTGGCGTGCTTATCAGCCAAGCCCATCGTCGATGGACTGATACAGCAGTGGACTGCGGGGCAGATCATTCGCGTGGACATCCTCACGCCGATCGGGCGCGAGTTTGCCGATCGGCATCACTTCGAAGGCACTCCGACGTTTGTCTTGTTTGATGGCTCAGGTCACGAACTCAATCGTTGGCGCAGGCCGCCATCGATCAATGAATTGAGCCAATAAACATATGTATGACGCACCTTGCCTTACGTGGCACTCTCAAGCCTAAAATCTCGTAAGCATTTGAGATCACAGGAAGCGAGTCTGCAATGAGTAGACTAGTGTATTTGCGCAAACTTTTCCTGCTTTGTTTTTTGGCGCTGATCTATTTGACGGCTTGTGGTCGAGAATCAAATATTCCAACCAGCGAAACAGCATTTGTTATTTGGAGCGGAATTAGTAATTTTGAACAGCCCGTATGGTCTCCAGACGGAGCATCGCTGACGCTAAAAGAGTTTAAGTATCCCGAGGCACAAGAGCATGCTCGCCTGTTTCTTTATGAATTCAATGCTAAGCAATTGATTCCCCTCGATTATGCTATAGGAAATTATGCAGAAGTGAGTTGGTCGCCAGATAATACAAGACTTGTTGGCGCAAAATTGAATTACAACGGAGACAGATGGAATATTGAAACCATTGATTTAGCCACGCAAAGAATCAAAATTATCGGGTTTGGTGAAGGTGCCGCTTGGGCACCAAATGGCCGAAGCATCGCTGTCTATGTAGGTGCCAACAATGAGACTAATCCAAGTCAGTTCAGCATCAACCTTACCGAACCAGATGGCATACTTATCAAGAGCATTCTGCTCCCAATTTCTTCAACTCTATCAAATGGGAGTAACCGCTTTGATGGTATGAGTTGGTCGCCCGATAGCCAAAAATTAGTGTTCAGTATTATGCATTGGTCTCCCGATAACAAGCTTACTGGTGATCTCTATACCTTAAACGTTAATGGAAATGAATTTCGAAAAATAACCTCTGAAGGCTGGAATCGAAATCCCATTTGGTCACCCAACGGCGAAACCATTGCGTATATCTCTATGAAGCCTGCCTCGATCTATGGGCAATTGTATCTTGTAAAACCTGATGGTTCTTGTCCCCAGCAATTGGGCGAGGATATATCCGCCGAGGGCATAAGTTGGTCACCCGATGGAAATCGAATTGGGTATGAATATCAAAAGAGTATTTATATCTTCGATGTTCAGAAAAAACTCGCTCAGAAGGTTGTTGATGCGTTATGCCCTTAAGAGCACTTTGTAATTCAGGGCTTATCCACACTTGAATTGTTTGATGGATCGGGTCACGAGATCAATTGCTGGCACAAACCGCCATCGATCAGTGAATTGATGCAGTAAACACATGTGCGACACACCTTCGAGGTGCGTCGCACGTTTTTGCCTCTACTCTTTCAACCGCGTATATTGATTCGCGAAATATACTAACGGTCGACGCGATTCATCGCCAAGCCCGATCGCTTCCACGCGCCCGATAAAGATGGTGTGATCGCCGCCGTCATGGATCGACTCAACCTTGCAGTCATACCACGCGATCGATTGATCCAAGATCGGCGCGCCGGTCGAAGCGGTATGATACGGCACGCCCTCAAATCGATCGTTGACCAACGGCGCGCGCGCGGCAAACCGTTCCGATAAGAATTCCTGATCGTCGCTCAGGATATTCACCGCAAAAACTTTACTCGCCTCCAGCAGCGCGTGCGATTCGGCCTCAGCGGCAATGCACACCAGCACCAGCGGCGGATCGAGCGACACTTCTGAAAAGGCGCTGACGGTAATGCCTTTCAAGCGGTGCTGATACGTGGTGGTCACAATCGTCACCCCGCTGGCGAACAGGCTGCGCAGCTTGCGCATATTCTCTACATTCAATTCGATCGTCGTTTGAGCCACAGCTCGATCCTTGTGTGTGAAGTAGGCCGGACAGCCTATGTGATTGTACCCGTTGATCACAATTCAGCCAGCAGCGTGTTCGTCCGTCACGTTGGGCGTTAAATCTGACAAGAACTGATCGGGGATGCGAATATGCCGACCGGTTGAGAGCTCGACAAAGACCACCAGTGTGTTCACCCGCGCCAACACTTGATCGTCGATCGCGCGGCTGATGATGAAGTGGCGCGTAGCCGATGATCGCTTCACCTGTGAAACCCAGGTGGCGATTTCAAGATCGTCGTCCAGCACGGCCGGCTGCAGATATTCGATGCGATGCCGGCGCACAATCACCGCAAAGTTGTGCGCGGTCAGCCGATTGGTCGGCCAGGCGTAATGCGCCGAGACTTGCCTAGCGGCCTCTGCCACATATGACAGATACACGGCGTTATTGACATGCTGAGCCATGTCGATTTCACTGAACGTGACGCGATGTTGTAAGGTGAAGACAGCCGGTGGAGGTGGCGGTGCGTCGGGGAACGGATCGCGCGGTGGGGCTTGCTGCGGCGCGCCTTCTGGGAAAAAGGCTGCGATCATTTCTTTCGAGACAGTCGCCGGGCGATTGGTCTGCTGATCGAGATACACCCAATCGGTCGAAGCACGCGCGATCAGATCGTCGGCACCATTCGCCAATCGGAATTCATACGCCCGCCGCGATCGCACGCGCCGAAAATCGACGACCCAGGTCTTGATCTCGAACTCATCACCATATGTCAGCGGCTTGAGATATTCGATCTCGGTTTCACGCACCAGCCAATACTGGCCTAATTCGTCGTAGCGCTTGAAGGCGTACCCGGCCGCGGCGGACGCATCGAACGCGGCTTCCTGCATGTAGCGCAAATAGTTGGCGTTGTTGACGTGACCGTATTGATCGCATTCGGTGTAACGGACTTTGAATTTCTCAATGTGGGTTAAGGGCATGCGGGTTTCCTTAAGCACCTTGCGAGGGTTTGTGTGTCGAGTAACTGCGTCCAAGATCAACCCTCGCAAGGATGTATACACCATATCGTAATCGATCGATCGTGTTCCGTCAAAGATATAAAAAGGGGGCGAAGTTATTTCGCCGCCTTGCCACGCTAAGGATTCACGCTAAAACAATCGGGGCAGTGCAGACCGTTCATCAATATCGATCTCGCACTGCCCCTGCCCGATCCTTCCTCCAAATCAGGTTATTTCATCTAGCGAGTTACTTTTCTTTCGCGCCGGTTGCAATCCAATCCATGATAGCTTGAATCTCCGCATCGGTCAGCCGATCGAATGGCGGCATGAGGTCGCCTTGAGTCTGCGTGCCTAGAACTTTTTGCATGAGCAGACTGTTCTTGAAATCGCCGGCAATGACCACCGGCTTGTGATCGCCCGACGTCATGACCGATTGATAATCTGTCGCGCTCCAGCCGCCTTTGCTGCCATGACAACTACTGCACTTGGCGTCAAAGATCGACTTCACATCGGCGGTAAAGGTTCGCGTCGCGCCCGTCGGCGTCAATTCGGCTTTGCCCAGCAAGCGCATGTAACCGACTAACTGTTCAATTTGGCCAGGGTCAAGAATTTCTCCCCAGGCAATCATCGCCGTGGCCGAGTGACCTTTGTCGATGATGTTGTAGATGTCTTGATCCGTTTTGCCTGTCTGGAACGCACTGCTCCGCAACGACGGGCCGACACCGCCTTCACCTCGCGCGCCATGGCATTGTGCGCACAAGCTAATGTAGATAGCGGAAGTGTTCATCGACACGCGCGCAACAGCGACGTCCGGCGGCAGTTCTACGGGCGGGTTCGCTTCCCACGATCGAATGTAGGCGACGATGGCATCAACTTGATCGTCCTCCAGCGGTCCGCCGAATGCCGTGCTGAACGGCGACATACCGAAATTGGGTTGGCCCTGCGCGACGATCGATCGCAGGGTAGAGTCATCGCGCGTCTTGAGAAATTCGGCTGTGCTGATGGGCGCAATGATGTCGCCGGGCCGGGTGGGGTTGGGCCCGCCTTCGCCGAATTGACCGTGACATTGCACGCAATTGCGCGCAAACAAACTCTGTCCCAATTGAATGGGGGTGCCTTTGGCGACGTCTAAGGTGTACTTCACGAGTGCGTCCATTTGATCTGGAGTGAGAATCATGCCCCAGACCGGCATGGTTTTATGCGAACCGCCATTTGCGATGGCGTCGCGCGCTTGAGTGATGTCCACCGCGGATGGCACCCGCTGGCCATGACATACGGCGCAGAATTTATCGAATAGGGGTTTACCGTCAGGGACGGTCACCGGATCAAGCACGTAGTTAGACAGTATGTCTAACTGATCGGGCGTGAGTTTCTCCCGCCAAGCTGGCATTTCAAGATGTTGGCCGCCCTTAGAAATAAGATCACGCAAAGCATTCGCGTCGCCTGAAAAGGCCACACTTGAACCGTGACACCCCGAGCAATTGACGGCGAACAAGCGCTGTCCATCAGGCGCGACCAGGAAATTGAGCAGCGCGATGCGCTGCTCCGGGCTGATGACGTTGGTCCATTGCGGGACGTTCAGCGCGGCATGCGCCGGATAACTCGGCCCTTGGTCCAATACATCTCTGAGCTTGATCGGATCGCCGACAATCGACTCTGGCGTTTTGTGGCAATCGCCGCAGTATTGCGTAAACATTTGGCTGCCGCCCGGCGAGATGATAAATCCGGCCAGGGCATCGATCTGATCGGTCGTCAAATCGGCGCTCCAAGACGGCATATCGGCATGCTTGCCTTGCGCGATAAGCGCGTGCAGATTGGTGCCCGCCGGTACGACAATCGATGCGCCATGACAGGCCGCGCAATTCTTGGTATACAGCGCGGCGATGATATCGCCTTGCACCGCGGCCACGGACGGCGGTATTTCGCGCACCGATTGAACGCTCAAGAACGCAACGGCCGCCAAGACCAGCACGGTCGTGCCGGTAATGATCGGGCGATTGAGAAAATGCCGGCGCGGCGATCGATCGAGGAACGGCAGCAGGAACAGCACGGCGATGCCGATGGCGGGCAGTACGATCACGCCGATGACTTCCAGGGGGCCCGGAAAGTATTTCAATAGTTGGAAGATAAACAGGAAATACCATTCCGGCCGCGGGATGTATGTTGCGTCACCCGGATCAGCGCGCGCTTCCAACGGCGCGCCCACAAAGTACGCCAGCGCGATCAGCGCCAGAAAGATCACGAGCGAGACAACCGCATCCTTGAACAAGATGTTGGGAAAAAACGGAACGCCATGCTCTTTCTCGGCGTGATACTCTTCAAGATATTTTTGCTTCTCAGTTTCGTTCATCGGTTACTCCTTCCGCTTGGGGACGGCACTAATGCCATTGCGAATAACCAGATACATGTGAATGAAGATCAGGCTCAGCAACGCCACGGGCAAGACCCAAACATGCACGCCAAAGAAACGGGCCAGCGTCACCGCCGATAGTTCTGGGCCGCCCCGCATGATCCGCAGCAGGCTGTCGCCGACGAGCGGCGTGTTGCTGACAATACGCGTGCCGACAGTAGTCGCCCAATACGATTTTTGATCCCACGGCAGCAAGTAGCCGGTGAAGCCAAAACCGACCGTGACCAGCAACAGCACCATGCCGGTCATCCATGTTACTTCGCGCGGATATTTATAGCTGCCGCACAGAACCACCCGCAGCATGTGCAGCCCCACCAGAACCACCATGACGCTGGCGCCCCAATGATGCAGGCCACGAATCAACCAGCCGGCGGACACTTCGTTGGTAATGAACTGCACGCTGTCATAGGCATGATCGGGCGTGGGCACGTAGTAGATGGTCAGCAAGATACCCGTCACGATTTGATTGACCGCCACGAACAAAGTAGCGCTGCCTAACGCATAAAACCAGTTTACGTGCGGAATTTTGCGTTTGAAGATCGCCTGCCAGATACTGCGCCAGCCGGCGCGCTCTTCGATCCAGTTGCCAAGTCTGGTTGTCATGCCGAACCTCCTCGAATGGATAGTTGACCATTTTCGGCTTTGATTTCATAGCGATTAAGCGGTTTGGGCGGCGGGCCGGAAACGACGGCACCGTCTTTGTCGAAGACGCCGTTGTGGCACGGGCAGAAAAATTCTTTTTTATCAGCAACCCAGCGGACGCGGCAGCCCAGGTGCGTGCAAATATTAGACATGGCCGTGAAGGTGCGGCCATCTTCGGTGCTCACGTAAACCGATAGTTCTTCTTCGTTCACGATCCAGCCGGCTTTGCGTTGGATCTTGACCTTGAATAAAGTGGGCAGGCCAATTTCCACTTTGGAAGCGGCACCCAAGTGAAGCCATTCATCAGTTGCGCTACGCTCCAAGCTCGGGCCGACGATATAGGCCAGCGCCGGCAGTCCGATGCCGACGGTGATCAAGCCACCGATCGCCCAGATCGCAATACTCGAAAATTCCCGACGGGTTATCTGCCTCTCTTCATCCATGCCTAAGCCTCCTCATTTATTTGACTCCGCAAAAATGCGAAGCCCTATGAGATCAGAGATACCGATCGATCATCGAAGATCCGATCGGACCCCTGAATCAACTCAGCCCTTTACTTCTCGGGCGCGCCCGCTTTAATCCACTTGATAACCAAATCCAAGATATCAGCTGGCAGCTGACCAAAGTGCGACCGTGATCCGCTTTGGACTTTCACCAGTAAACTATTACTTGGATCACCCGGCACGATCACTTTACCGTTCTGACTACCAGCTATGGCCGTTTGATATGTCGTCAAATTCAAACCCTTCATTCCCTGGTCGCTGTGGCAATCACTGCAATACGATCGGAAGATGGGGCCAATCGTATCTTTGTACGTTAACGGCCCATTCACGGGCAGCGGCGCCGGTGTAGGCTGAGGCGGCAGCTGCGACTTGAATACATCGCGCAAACCGGGCGCATCGAGTCCGGCATATTGCCAATTATTGGCATGGCAGGCACTGTTCGAGCAGAACGAAGTGTTGTCCGTGCCGCCGGCATTTGAAGTTGAATGGCATTTGGAACAGACTTGCAGGTTGAAAGCCGCGGGATGTTGACCCAACCAGTTGGCATTCAGATGCGATTGCGGTTCCGCGCCACGGCTGATCTCGATGTCGGCCACAAACCGATCGGCGCCAACGACAACCGGAACGGAGTGACACAAGTTGCATTCCAATCGGATCGATTGTTGATTTGCATCGAGATGTTTGCCGTCGTGACAGCGGAAGCAGCCGGGTGAATCCTTGTGCCCCACATTGCTAGCGTGCGTCTGCCAATTTTCTTTCTGATCCGGGAAGAAACTCTTTTGGAAGGCATCTTGCAGTGTCGTCACCGCGGCATCGACCAGAGGCCCATTGAGCGCATAATAGTCCGTATGCACGCGCTTGTAATAATCTTTCAGTCCGGCGATGGCGGCTAAGCCGGCGTCAACCGTGGCGTAGTTCGTCAAGACTTCAGTTGCTTTGAGATGAATCTCCGGAATATCCGCCGCGATCACATTGCGCGCCATCAATTGATCGACCATATCGGAAGGCGGGAGGATCATGTGCGTGATGCGATTGTGGCAGGTGATACAGTCCATCTCTTTGAGATTCTTCGGATCGATCGATTGGGGAGCGATGTTCGAAGTGGCATCGACATATTCCTTGATGCTGCCGTCGGTATTGATGACTTTCACATATGGAATTGTCTGCTCAAGAGAATCGGTCGGCGAGTAATACACTTGGCTTTCAACATGCCAGTGAATGCCCTTGCCTAATCCTTGGCGGGCATTACCGCCGCCGGTCTTCAGCGTGAGGAAAATACTGGTGGCCGTATTGTTCAGATCGTTGGCGTAACGCTTGAACTCAACCAGCGTATCGTTGGAGAATTTATCCGGCGAGTGGCACTGCTCGCAAGTTTCACGCGCGGGCCGCATTGCGTCCGCATACAGCGGGTAGGTGTATGTCCCGAAGGTCATGGCAATGACGTGTTTGAGATCACCCGCTTTGCGCAGCACCCGGCTGCCGATGAAGTCGCGTCCGATGTGGCACTCGACGCACAGAATACGCGCATGCGGCGAGGTCAAATACGCCGCGTATTCGGGCGGCATGGTGTGGCAGGTCGTGCCGCAGAACTGCGGCGAGTTGGTGTAATCCCACACATAACCGCCTGCGAAAAACAATCCGACGAACACCAGCAGACCGGCGCCGAAGGGCATCAGTCGACGCCACCAGCGCGCACCCGGCGGCGGCACGAAGAAATTCTTCAACGCCGTTTTGATTCGACCCATCTATTCCCTCCTCAAGAAACAAATGCAGTTAGACGACCGTTCGGTCGCCTAATATCGAATACCCCCTAGGTTGTCATGCAGCTTATTTTTCTGGCGCGCCGGCCGAAATCCATTGTTTAAGCGCGCTCATTTCCGCGTCAGTTAATTTGCCCGGATGCCCACCCGCGGCGATCTTCTTCACGATCGGGCTGTTGCCCGGATCGCCAGCG
>JBGQGR010000082.1:0-8767 GCA_041497495.1 Anaerolineae bacterium
AACTCCGATGTGAAATTGGTGGGCGTGGACTACAACGACGACGATCCGTCCAAGGCTCAAGTGCAGGTTGAAGCCATGCTCCTAAAGGAAGCCGATCTAGCGGGCATCTTCGGCACGAATGTGTTCAGCGCGCAGGGCGCAGGCCAGGTCGTCGCCAACAAGGGCCTGAGTGGCAAGGTCAAGGTTGTGGCCTTCGATGCGACCTCAACCGCCATCGAGATGCTGAAAGCCAACACCGTCGTCATGGTCATCGCCCAGAAACCGGCGGACATGGGTTACTTTGCCGTCGAGATGGCTATGGCGCACTTGAATGGTGTGACCAGCCTCCCGCGACATATCCCGACCGGTTACCAGGTCATCACCCGCGATAACATGAACGATCCCGCGGTGATGAAGTTCTTCTACACCCAGTAGATACCGAGTAAACCAAGGTTCAAACAGTCAGGGAGGCCTCAGGGCCTCCCTGATTTCAAATAGTACATCGCCGGGTCTCATCGCAATCTTTAATCCGCTTGCATATTCATCAATGCAGGGCCATGCTTACCTTATTGATTTGGCACACCATCCCACCCAAAGACAGGGATGGTTTCATTCCACCCCAAGACGGTGATTGTTCCATCAGGAGGCTGGTATGACCGTTGATTCCGCCGATCAAGCTCCGGCTGAGAGCCGGGCTCCAACCGCGAAGCATCGAAGAAACCGATCCGAGAATCTAGTTCTAGTCCGCAAGGTGTGGCCCTGGATATTTCTCGTGGCCCTGCTCGCTACGTTCAGTATTGCCTCGCAGCAGATGAACCAGGTCACGTTCCTCAGTTTCCGCAGCGTCCAAGGCATTTTGCTCTACGCCTCGCAGATTCTGCTCATTGGTCTGGGCGAGACCTTTATCATCATCGCCGCCGGCATCGATCTGTCCGCGGGTTGGGTGCTGGGCTTCTCGTCGGTCATCGGGGCGCAGATCATGCAGGCCTTGTATGCATCGGGTGCATCGCCCGTTGTGACGATTGTCGTCGGTATGCTCGGCGGGACGTTGATCGCGATCGTGCCTGGTTGGATCAATGGTCTGTTAGTGGCCAAGATCAAAGTGCCGGCGTTTATCACGACGTTGGGTATGGGTTTCCTCGTCGAAGGTGTTGCCCTGATTCGCAGTGGCGGTTATCCGGTTGCCCAACAACCACCCTATTTGGGCCCATTGGGCAATGGTTCATTGCTTTACTTCTGGCCCGGGCACGGCTTCACCTTCTTCAATCTGCCAGAGACGGCCACGAACGCCGATTTCCAGTCGATCATTCCGTTGATGCCGAATCCCGTATTCGTCGCGATCATCGTCGCCGCGGTCTGCTGGTTTATCCTGGCCAAGACGCAGTTCGGTCAACACCTGTATGCCATTGGCGGTAACTTTGAGGCCTCGGTGCGCGCCGGCATCCCGGTCAGCCGCGTCCTTATCAAAGCTTACATCCTCGCCGCCGTCGTCGCCGGCATCGCCGGGATGGTCTGGACGGCGCGCTTCTCCAGCGGCGCGTACAACGCGGGCGAAGTGACTACGCTTAACTCGATCGCGGCCGTCGTCATCGGTGGCGCGAGTATGTTCGGTGGTGAAGGCACCATCACCGGCACCGTCCTAGGTGCGCTCATCATCGGCACGATTCAATATGGCCTGGTGTTGCTGGGCGTCAGCCCCTTCTGGCAATACGTGGCGGTTGGCTTGGTGGTGATCTTCGCCGTCGTCATGGATCAGTTCGGGCGAAAACTCGGGAAGTAAGGAGACACTATGGCCCCCATTTTACAAGCAATCAACCTTACCAAACGCTTTGGCGGTCTCACGGCGGCCGATAGCGTCAGCCTGGATGTCAACGTCGGCGAAGTCATCGGCCTGGTCGGCGATAACGGCGCGGGAAAATCGACCTTCATCAAAATGATCGCGGGCGTGTATCGACCCGATAATGGCGAGATCATGTTCAACGGCCAGCCAGTCGCCTTCAATGGCCCGCGCGCCGTGCGCGATCTCGGCATTGAAACGATCTATCAAGACTTAGCGCTAGCGGAAAACCTCGACGTGGGCGCCAACATCTTTTTGGGACGCGAGATCAAGAGCCGCTATTTGGGCGGACTCATCCAGACAGTCAATCGCCCCAAGATGCTCGAAGAGTCAGCTACAACCTTGACTCGATTGAATATCAAGATTCCATCGCTGACGCAGCAGATTCGCAACCTGTCGGGCGGACAGCGCCAGGCCGTAGCCATCGCCCGTACCATACACTGGAACGCCAAGCTGGTCATTATGGACGAGCCGACGGCCGCGCTCGGTGTCGCACAGCAGCATGAAGTCTTGACGCTGGTGCGGACGTTGTCTGATCAGGGCGTGCCGGTGATCCTCATCAGTCACAATATGCAAGACGTCTTCGCCGTCTCCGATCGTATCGTCGTCATGCGACGCGGTAAGAAGGTGGGCGAGCGTGAAGCCAAGAAGACCACACCCGATGAGATCGTCAGTTTGATGGTCGGGGCTGAAGCCGTGCACGAAATGGGCGTGATTCCACGCGCGTTGAACGGCATTCAAGAATCGTTATAAATTCAATGGTGGGGCGAGGTCGAAGGATGGGAGCACTCCCCCACGCCTGGCGGCCCACCGCACTGCAAACCCGCAGTGGGTGCAAGTGTGGGCAAAGATAGACGCGAAGCGTCGTGCACCGCATGTGCGCCACGGGGTGTGCGGCAGACCTCGCCACTTTCGTCGCGGAGAGGATGACCATGAAACGATCTGAAATCAACGCCATCATTCGTGAAGCCGATGATTTCATCCGCGCGCGCGGGTTTCATTTACCACCGTTCGCACACTGGACACCGGCCGAATGGCAGACCAAAGGCCCGGAAGTGCGCGAGATTGTCGATCGCAAACTCGGCTGGGACGTAACTGACTTCAACTTGGGCAGCTATCGCCGCACCGGGCTGCTGCTGTTCACCATCCGCAACGGCAACCTGCGCGACCCGGAAAGCAAGCAGTACGCCGAGAAGATCATGATGGTCGATGTCGATCAGATTACGCCCATGCACTTTCACTGGCACAAGACCGAAGACATCATCAATCGGGGTGGCGGCCAGCTGGTGATTCAACTCTACAACTCCACGCCCGAAGAAATGCTGGCCGACACGGACGCGACGATCAGCACTGATGGCGTGCAGCGCACGGTGACAGCCGGTGATTGCGTTGTGCTCGAACCCGGTGAAAGCATCACCCTGCCCGCATTCTGTTATCACAAATTCTGGGGGGCAGCCGGCAAAGTGCTGGTGGGTGAAGTCTCGGCCGTGAATGACGACGACACCGACAATCGCTTCTACGAACCGCTGCCGCGCTTCTCGACCGTCGAGGAAGACGAGCCGCCAGTCTACTTATTGTGTACCGACTATGCCCGATACTATCGATCATGACTGAACCGCAGCGCGTCATCGTCGCCGGGCACATTTGCCTCGACATCATCCCAAATGTGAGCGCCATTGCGCCGGGTGTCTTCAATGCCATGTTCCGACCGGGGCACCTGCTCGAAGCCGGTCCGGCCACACTGGCCACCGGCGGCCCGGTCTCCAATACCGGTCTCGCTTTGCATCGACTCGGCGTGCCGGTACGCTTAATCGGCAAAGTCGGTCATGACCCTTTTGGGCAAGTGGTGCTGAATCTCATCAACGCGTATGGTCCGAATCTCGCGCAGGGCATGGCGATCGATTCGCAGGTGACCACGTCGTACTCGATCATCATCAGTCCGCCTCACACCGATCGAATCTTTCTGCACTGTCCGGGAGCCAACCACGACTTCTGCGCAGCGGATGTGAGTGACGCTGAATTGGCGCAAGCCGATTTGCTGCACTTCGGCTATCCGCCGGTGATGCGCCGCATGTACATGCATGACGGCCATGAACTGGCCGAGCTGATGAGCCGGGCGAAATCGATCGGCGTAACGACTTCACTCGATTTGTGTTATCCTGATCCGTTATCGGAAGCCGGGCAAGCCGATTGGTCCGCGATCTTCCGATCGGTCCTGCCGCAGGTCGATCTATTTCTGCCCAGCATCGAAGAACTGCTCTTCATGCTGCGCCGCGAGACGTTGGATGAACTCACAGCTCGTGGGAAGGTCGTCGACCAGATTACGCCTGATTTGCTAACCAGCGTGAGCGACGAATTGTTGAGATTGGGCACGCAGGTTGTTATCATCAAGGTGGGTGACCGCGGCGCGTATCTCCGTACCGCAGGCGAAGCCACACTCATGGAAATGGGGCGCGCACGCCCCAGCGATCTGGCGCTGTGGGCAGATCAGGAAATGTGGGCGCCGTGCTGCCAGGTCGAGGTTGTCGGCACCACCGGCTCGGGCGATGCCACCATCGCCGGTTTCTTAAGTGCGTTGCTGCGCGATGCGTCGCCCCAGCAAGCACTAACGATGGCGGTGGCCGTGGGCGCGTGCAACGTTGAAGCCGCCGATGCGGTCAGCGGTATTCGCACCTGGGAAGCAACGACTCAGCGCCTGGCAAACGGCTGGCCGCGCTTACCGCTGTCACTCAACGCGCCCGACTGGACATGGAATTCGCAAGCTAATCTTTGGCAACGAGTGATCTAGTAGCATGGCAACTCTGTATACGTTGAGGCAAGTGTTAGACAAAGCCGACGGGCGCGGTTACGCCGTCGGCGCATTTTCAGCCCGCTACACGCCATTCATCACGCCGATTCTGCGCGCCGCCGAAGCCACGCGCTCGCCCGTCATCGTGCAGATCGCGCAAATCGAAATGCAGTGGTACGACTTGAAACTGGCCGAGTTTGCGCAGCAGTTCTGGGCGCAGATCGAAGCCGTGAAGCCGACGGTGCCGGTCTGTCTGCATCTCGATCACACCCAGTCCTTTGAAGTGATCCAGGAAGCGATTGGCCTCGGCTTTAGTTCGGTCATGATCGATGCTTCGGCTCAAGAGTTGGAAGGCAACATCGCCACCACATGCAAAGTCGTGGAGTACGCACATGCGCACGGGGTCTCGGTCGAAGCCGAACTGGGCCGTATTGGCACTACCGATCACATGGAAACCGAGGATGATGAAGAGCTGTACACCCATCCGGAAGAAGCCGCGTATTTCGTGCAGCAGACCCACGTAGACGCGCTGGCGGTCTCGGTGGGCACCGCGCATGGTCAATATCTGGTCAAGCAGCCCAAGATCGATCTACCACGACTCAAAGCGATCCGGGCTTTAACACCGGTGCATATGGTCTTGCATGGCGGCTCCGGCACGCCGGCCGGTATGATTCACGACGCCATTTGTTTGCCGGGCGGCGGCATCAGCAAAGTCAACATCGCGACCGATTTGGAATTGGCATTGCTGGCCGAGCTGGGCCGCAAAGAACGCCTGACGGATGCGGGCTTGCGCGCTCTGCCCTCTGCCGACATCGAGCGCGGTCAGCAAGCCGTGCAAAAAACCGCCGAAGATAAGATCATCCATTTCTTAGAGAGTCACCATCACGCGACTGATTTCGAGTAGAACGAGCGTTAACCATGCCTAAACTCTGGGGACAGACTTACACTCGATTAGATCTCCTGCACCACATCGGCGATATGCGCCAACTGGCCACTGTTCAGCCGTTTGAGTTGAGCGATGGCCGCGAACGCGGCGTGCGCAGCGTCTACGTGCGCAATGCAGCCGGCCTGGAATTCACCGTCACTACGGATCGCGGCATGGGCATCACCGATCTGCGCTTTCACGGCGTGCCCCTGCCCTTCATCACGGCGGCTGGCGTCGTGCATCCGGCTTATGCAGAACAAACAGGATTAGGCTGGCTGCGCACCTGGCCGGGTGGCTTCGAAACGCCGTGCGGACTTACTCAGGTTGGCAGCCCATGTAATGACAACGGCGAAGAACTGGGACTTCACGGACGATTGTCGCATTTGCCGGCACACAATCTGCGGTGGCAGGCCGAGTGGCAGCAAGAAGACTATGTGCTATCGGTCGAAGGTGCGATGCGTGAAACAGCGGTCTTTGGTCACAACCTCGTTTTAACGCGCCGCATCTGGACGAAGATGGATGAGCCGCGTTTCTGGATCGAAGATCGAATTGAGAATCAAGGCGTCAGCCCGGCTCCGTTGATGTTCCTGCATCACTTCAACCTTGGCTTTCCGCTGGTTGATGCCTCGTCTAAACTGGAACTGCCGCCGCGCGTGACCGAAGCGCGAGATGACGTCGCTCGTCCCGGTTTGGATCGCTGTTGTGAATTCAGCGAGCCGATCGCCGGTTATGAAGAGCAAGTCTTCTATCACGATCTGCAAGCCGATTCCGCGGGCCTGGTCGAAGTCCGTTTCGTCAATCCGGCTTTTAACGCAAATCAAGGCTTGGGCATCGCGCTGCGCTACAGCAAATCAGAGTTTCCAGTGTTGGTGCAATGGAAGATGATGCGCGCCGGGTTATACGTGGCCGGCGTTGAGCCGGCTAATTGCCACGTGCAAGGTCGCAGCGCTGAGCGCGAACGCGGCACCTTGCAAATGCTTGAGCCACACGCCGTTCGGACTTTTAAGATCGAAGTGGCTTTCTTCAACAACACGGCTTCGTAGAGATGATAAGCTCTACGGGTGAATCGAATGGGGACTTATGAAAGTTTATGGCGGCATCGAAGCGGGCGGAACCAAATTCGTCTGCGTCGTGGGCAACGGGCCCGATCAAATCCTGGCCGAGGAACGCTTCCCGACCACCCAGCCCGACGAAACGATCGACCACTCTATCGATTTCTTCCAGCGCTGCGCGCGAGAGTATGAATTAGCCGCGATTGGCATCGCTTCGTTTGGGCCGGTTGACCTCGATCGGACTTCGCCGACCTATGGCTACATCACGACGACGCCCAAAACCGATTGGGCGCAAACCGATCTCTACGGCAGAATTCAGCGGGCCTTCAAGCTACCGGTGGCCTTTGATACCGATGTCAACGCCGCGGCCTATGGCGAACATCACTGGGTGGCAACCCAGCAGCATTTAGATCCGCTGCTGTATATGACCGTCGGTACGGGCATTGGCGTCGGCGGCATGGTCAACGAGCGACCGCTGCACGGGCTGCTGCATTCGGAAGCAGGTCATCTGCACATCCCGCACGATCATCAAGCCGATCCGTTCCCCGGCATTTGCCCGTTTCATGGTGATTGCCTGGAAGGGCTGGCCTCCGGCCCGGCAATGGCGCAGCGTTGGGGACAGCTCGCCGAAACTTTGCCGGCCGATCATCCGGCCTGGGATCTGGAAGCGCGTTACATCGGATTGGCAATGGCCAATCTCAGTTTCTGCTTCTCACCACGGCGCATCGTGGTAGGCGGCGGTGTCATGCAGCAAGTCGGCTTGTATTCGAAAGTGCGGCAGCAGACACTGCGGATTATCAACGGCTACATCCAATCGAAGCAGATCACCGAGTGCATCGATGAATATATCGTGCCGCCGGCGTTAGGCAATCGATCGGGCGTGTTGGGGGCAATTGCTTTAGCGATAGCCGCCTCATTTGAACGGCGCTGATCAGAGACTCTTCTGAACTCGTCAGGAACTTTAAGAGAAGCGCTGCGGCTTATGCCCGAAAATCGCGATTAAGTCTGGGGCGGAGAGCGCCTGAGACCCGGCCACGCACCCACCGCCGGAGCATGGGTCGTTTACAAACATGATCGAATCGCGGCCGGTGCACTGAAAGATCGCACGCTGGGCGAAGTGGCTGTCGAGTACGCTGAAGCGCTGCTGGGGCGACGAGCGTTAGTCCGCACCGGGCAACGTTTTCCATTACTCATTAAATTGCTGGATTGTTCCGCGTGGCGTTCACTGCAAGTCCACCCCAACGATGAACTGGCGGTGCGCCTGGAGGGTGCGGGGCAATTTGGCAAGACCGATGCGTGGCACTTCATCGACGCCGCACCGGGCGCGGAGATGCTCTCCGGGTGCAGCCCAATACTACGCGTGAGGATCTGGCACAGGCCATTCGCAATGGCAGCCTATTAGACCGGATGCAGCGCCTGGCCTGTCCGTTTAAGCGGGCGATTCGATCTTCATTCGTCCGGGCATGATCCACGCACTGGGTCCCGGCCTGTTGATCTATGAAGTGCAGCAGACTTCCGATATCACGTATCGAGTTTTCGATTGGAATCGCCCGGCGAGTGAAGGCCGCGCCTTGCACATCGAGCAATCGCTGGCCGTCGCCGATCCTCAAGCGACCAGCTCGATCATGCCCCTGCCCTCGCTGGCCGATGGACAAGCCTAGCGTTTGATCGCCTGCGATTACTTTGCCCTCGAAGTATTGACGAGCCAGACGAATTCGATTGCGCTGGATACACGCGGCGAGTCATTTCACGCGATCACCATTCTGGAAGGCCAGGCACAAATCGCAGGCAGCGATTGGAACATGACACTGAATCGTTTTGAAACCGCGCTCTTCCAGCTGCCTGCGGGGCTGATCAACTTCAGCCACTCACTGCTTTTCGTGCTTTGAAATCTTCGGTAGAGTAGTCTGCCTCAGAATTCTTCTTTTCGATCTCGTTCCCACACACGCAATCCATGCCGGCTCAAATAGACGGGAATGTTCTTGAAGAGCGAATCCTCTTGCTCGATCTCACGGATCATCGATCGCTTCGCGGACGAGATCGAGTTGCACAGCAGCGTGAGCGAGCCGCCTTCCCCGCCTGCTCCGTTTACCTTCCAGCCTGACGCGCCGTATTCTTTGGCAATCTCGATCACGCGCCGCGCATGTGGGCTGACTAGTTCAGGATGCAGTCGCTCCTGCGCCTCC
>JBGQGR010000083.1:0-8727 GCA_041497495.1 Anaerolineae bacterium
ACGGTGAAGACGGTGTAACGGCCCGCATCAGTTCCCGTGTGAAGCGTGCTCGGTTGGATGCGCTGGTTGGGCGGCAGGCTTGGGCAAAGTGTGATTCGCTTAAACGAAATATGCTCCGACTACCATTATAACTAAGGCGATCAATACAAGACCTGCCGCTCTTGCCAGTTCCTGATATTGCTTTGCAGGCCATTTTGCTATCAGTAAATCCGCGCTCATCCCAACGATTGGGGGCACAGCGCAAAGCGTGAGCAGGTCCCTTATCTGTAACGTTAAATCGCTTGGCGGCGGAAATAAAGCACCTCGAAAGGCTTCTCCCCAAGAATAGCACATGACAGACCAAGTAAAGAGTATACTATAGACCACTTCGAAATATATGCGGCTTGGTCCTGATTTCGGCACAAAGCGTAACCAGTCCCAATGCCGCAGAAGAATAACTGCTCCTCCTAACAGCCCAGCACCAAAGCATATCTCTAAAATTGTTAAGATTTCAACGGAGCCATTCTTGTGAGGAAGCAGAATCGTCGCTTCAAAAGAGGAGCCACCCGTTAAGAGAAGCGTAAGTATCACAGTCTTAATCAAAACTTTAATGTTGATCAATTTCAAACTCTCTATACCATTCTCTTGATATTATTGCGTGCCAGAAATCAGTATAGCCCGAATCGATCGCAAGTCAAGCGAATCGTATAACTCCAATCAAAAATCGCCGAGCGGGAATTTCCATTCGGCGATTCGATTTGGGTGTTTGATTTTGTCAATATTCGAATCTAAAACTCATCATCCTCTTCGGCGGATTGAATTGGCTGCTTAACGAGATCGCGCCACAATTCGCTGACGTGCTCCTCGGCGTTGGCCGCGCGCAGCCGATCGGCGACCGGGCCTGCCTCGCGCTTGAGTTCGGGAAAAGTTAACAACAGCATCGCCAGATCGCGCCAATCGGTTCCCGATTTTGGCTGTCCGCGTCGTTGATCATAGGCAATGACTTTTTGGGCAATCAGCTCTTCCGGCGAAGCCACCAGCACTTGGGCGATTCGTCGTGTGGGCGGTAGAGCAGGAATAGGTCGAATGTCAACGAGATGGCGGTTGCCCGACTTTTGAACTTGATACAATCGGTAACCGCGCCCCTGTGCAACTTGACGCACTAGAATCGCAACATGGAAACGCTCGCTCAGATGTGCTCGCAACTCTTCCGCCAATTCAGCCGCGCGCGTCGAAAGAAGATCGATGTCTTGGCTCATGCGCGGCTCTGGTACATAGGCATTGACCGCCTGCGCGCCAAAAACTACCGCGTCGTCGCGACCGCGCAAGAATTCCAACACCCCTTCTTGGATGGAGGCAAGCGGCAAGATCTCGCCCATGATGAACTCCTGAAAGGTGAATGTGCCTGCGTTGAACATGGCTAACCAACTTCTGCGAGCCGAGAATGTTTGTGTAGGACGCTCGTCTAAGAGTACCGACTGATCTGAATCAATCTTGTGCTGCTTGCTTCTGGTATTCAGTATAGCCCGAATCGATCGCAAGTCAAGCGAATCCTATTACTCCAAACTAAAATCGCCAGGTGGAATTTTCCACTCGGCGATTTGATTTACTTCTAAGCTCAACTCCTGAGTGGATATGATTAAGTTTCATCTTGCCGGCTGCGATCAAGTATGTATTTAATAAAGTCTAGCGTTTCGTTCATGCGGTTCAGGGGTGGTTCAGTTTGCCAGGTCAATGCCCAATGGATCAATTCCGACCACGGTTCGCCAAGTGTGATTTGCGCCCAATGAGCTGCGGCAGGCTTAGATGCATTTGTCCCGGTTTCTAATGTGTATAAGGCACGGCACATAGTCAGGACAGCATAAGCTTGATATTCCGTGCTCTGCAATCGAGCTGGCTTCGCCAGCATGGGCGACCACCACTCATGCAAAAATCCCAATATTGCTTGTTGAATGTCGTTTCGTTCGACGGGGTCAATTAGAGCGGTAGGCTTTGGCCCCGCGATCACAACTCCCTGTTCTCGAAGAATATGGCGCTGAATGATCCAGTGGCTTTCGTGATGAGCCAGATAAAACTCTCCTTCATTGACGCACGGGAACGGTCCATCAGTGGAGTTGTAGCGTCGAAGCGCCGATCGTGTAATGTACGAACCTTCCAATTTGGCAGCCCACTTCAAGCCGCTGGCGATCAAGTGCGCATGCATTTCTTTCAGAGCGGTGATAATCTCGTCGGGCAGTGAATCAGTCGTGACAACCACAAAATCGATATCGCTGCTGTGCGGCTCGAAGTCGCCGCTCGCCAATGAGCCATAAAGATACAAGCCGACAAAGCGTTCCCTTAAGATGCTTCGCACGTTCGATAACAACAAACTAAGAACGGCATTAACATCAGGATTGGTGGTTGGCGGATGACTGTCGATGGACATTGCAGAATCTATCGTAAACATTCAGTCACGAGATCAAAGATCAATAAAAAGAAAAACCCTTCGAGTTTCAAAAACTCGAAGGGTCTCAGATTTACTTCTTCTTCTCTTCCTTGGGTTTTGCTTCGGCCTTGCCTGCCGGCTTGGCAGCTGCGCCATCCTCGATCTCTTCTTCCTCGATCTTGCCCTTCTTGATGACTTCCGGCTCGACGACCGCCATGGTTGCAGCAACGTCCGGTACTGGCTCCACTTCTTCGGCGGCGAGGTAAGTTACCCGCACGACCAAATCATCTGCATCATCCAAAACCTTGATCGTGCCGGGGATGGTCAGATCGCGGACATGAATCGCGTCGCCAACTTGCGCCAGGCTGCTGAGATCGACGCTGATCGAATCGATCAAATCGCCGGGCAAGCACTCAATCTCGATCGTGTCCGCGCCGTAGGTCAACACGCCTTCATTGCGCGTGACGGCGGGCGAAGCGCCGGTAAAGTGAATCCGCACTTCCACGGTAATCTTTTCAGTCATTGAGACTGCGTAGAAATCGGTATGCAGCAAATCGCCGCGAATGGGTTCGCGCTGAATCTCGCGCACCAACGCCATATGCGGATCGCTCTCGCCTTCAACCTTGATCGCTATCAGGCGGCTGCTGCCTGCTTTGGACAGCACCTTCATCAGCTCGCGCGCCTTGGCCTGCAAAACCAGCGGCTTGTCATGACGGCCATACATCACCACCGGCACCAGACCCGCCCGGCGCAAGACACTGACCTGCTTGCCGATCACTTCGCGCGGCGCGACATTGAGTTCAATTTGATCCATCGTTCCTCAGCTCCTCGACGTGCAGCGCACGTGTTCAGTCATTTATCGGCGAAAACGCCGTGCCAATGCCGATATCAACGAAAGGAAACCTAACACCCCGCCGGCCGCTAACCCGAACATCATCGCGCCGCGCGTGTCCATCATTGTTTTGATATTATCGCCTTCGATGGTGTGGCCGATCAAGAACACCGTGTTGACATTGGCGGCTTGAATATGATCACCGGCCAGCGCCAGCACACTGCTGTCGGCCAGCGTTGCCTCTTCGGTGCGCACCATGCCCAGCACCGATTGCTCGGCTTGCAAGGTCTCGGTTCGTGCGCCCAACGTCAGGCTCTGCTGCATCCGCAGCGTATCGGCGTCGATAATCTGAGCGGCTGATTGGCGCAGCTCGATCGAATCTGCATCGATCAGCTGTGCGGCCGACTGGTGCAGCTCCGCCCGATCGGCTTTCAGCTCCCGCGCGGTCGATTGTGACATGTGCACGACCTGGGCGCTCACTTCTCCAATCGATTGATGATTGACCTCAACGGTATCTTCGGACATGGTAACACTCAATCTTTCCAGCGTTCACTGAGTTCAACCCAGAACGCTCTCAGGTCAAATAGGCAAACAAAAAGGCGCGGCCCCAATCGCGGCGACCCGCCCCACGGCCCAACTCACACTGGCGGCATTGTACCTGTTTTAGCGTGATTCGTCAAATGCAGTCAGGCTTTATTGCGGCGCAATGCCCGTCGGGCCTTTGCCGGTTTCGCGATGGCAGGCGGCGCAGGCTTGTAAAACGACGGCATCTTGATCGAGGTAACCCGTCAAATCCAAGTTCGATCGATGGGCCTGATGGCAGCTCAAGCAGGTGATGGACGTATTCAGCAGTTCCGGTTTCGATCGAGGATCAGTCAAGACCTGCGGCGTGTCTGCGGCGACGATCAGCTGCACGCCGCTTTGGATCAAGTTCCAGGCCTGCGGCAGTTTGACGTGGAAATGATTTTCGAATTTGACGGTGACGAGCTGCGTGACGTGACAGCCCACGCATGCGCGATTGATCAAGGCCGGATCGCCGGTCGTCGTTTTCTCGATCGTTTGATCGGCGCGACCGAGGAAAAATTTATAAGTGTCTTTAACGCCCAACGTTAGACTTTCCGCTCGATCGCCGAAATCGCGCACGCCGCCATGACAACCGATGCAGCTCATGGTGTCGGTGACGATGTAATGCTGGCTGGCAAGATCGATCGCAATGTGCTGCGCGGCCAAACTCTTGAGATCAATAACGCCCGCTTTGTCTTTCAGCGCTTGCTGGGCTCGATCGTAATAAGTTTGTTCAGGCTTGGTGTGGCAGCTGATGCAGAAATCGTCGCGATCTTCCAGCAGCGTGCCGCCGATCGCGCCGCCCGCGCCCAAAACAAGGACTGCGCCAAACAGCGCAGTCAATATCCAACGTCGCTTCCATTTCTTGAATCGCATGAACGATCCTAGTCCACGCGCACGGCGACGCTTGAGATGGCGCTGGTGCCATTAGGATACGATTGGGCTAAATAGCCGCCGCTCGGAATATTTTGGGTAAAGCCGGTCTCATCGGTAGCGCGCACTTCGAGTGAATACTTGCCGGGTTGGGCATCCCAAACGGCAGACCACTGTGTCCAGATCAATGGGTTGTCGCCTTGCAGGAGATCACAGTTGATCCAGTTCTGTCCATCGGGTGACACTTCGACTTTGGCGATTTTATGCTTGCCGGCAAAGGCCACGCCGAAGATCGGATTCTTGCCTGACGCTAGATGCTCGCCGTTGTGCGGCTCGGAGAACTTTGAGTTTGTTTGCACGTCGGCGGTGTTCGACCAACCCTGACTTTCCCAAATGCCGGTTACCGGGTTATTCGTGAATTCCATGTGAGTGATCCACTTGGGCATCTTTTGGCCGTACAAGCCGGGCATGTTGATGCGCAGCGGAAAACCGTGATCGGGCGTCAAAGCCGAACCGTTCAGGCCGTAGGCCAGCATCGTTTCGTCCTGCATGAGCCAATCGAGTTCGACGCTGGTGTAATAACCGTCGGCGGCTTGAAAGTTCACGTGCGTCGCCTTTGGATCGATCTTTAACTTTGCCAAAAGATCTTTGAGCCGAATGCCGTTCCACTCCATGTTGCCGATCAAGTTGCCGCCCACCGGATTGCCGATGCATTCCAGTGTGCGAACATCGTCATATTTCGGCAGTGACTTGATCGCGGCCATATCAACCTTCAGCGGCGAATCAACCAAACCATCGATCTGCATGAACCAACTTTTCTCATCGACATCTGGTGTCGAAGCATAGTTCTGCTGATACAAACCTTCGGTGCTGGATAGGTAGATCTTCTTGGGCGGTTCGATCACTTGCGGGACGGCGGTCGGTGCGCTGCCGCCTGACGCTGAAGAGGTGGCGGCGGTATTATTCGAAGTTAACTGCGGTGCGCAGCTGGCTATCGCCGCGGCGATGGCGCTGCCGCCCGCGGCGATGAGAAATTGTCGACGGGTAATCGGTTGCATGGTTCACTCCCTCGGCTGAATTTTATGGGGATGGCAAGCAGTACCAGCCCTTAGATTGGTTATACCATTAATTGTGCCGGGGATTTATTACAGACTTCTTGCGCGATTAGGCTGCCGCTGGCTCAACGGGTTTTTGCGGCCGATGGCGGAAGATCAATAATGCCACCGCAATAACGATCGAGACGATCGAGACCAGCTGCGCCGTTGCCAAGCCCCCGCCGGCAACGGTCCACGCATCAGGCCGCAGCGATTCGACTAAAATCCGCACTACGGGATACCAGATCATGTACAACAAAAACATGTCCCCGTCTTTCAATCGATTGGCAAACTTGCGCGCCACGATTACCAACACAATGAAGCCGATGACGTTTAAGACTGATTCGTACAGAAAATCGGGATGAAAGCGTGTCGTCTCAACAGGGTATTGGGTGAGATCCGTGAACGCGCCATAGCGATGCGCCGCGTCGATCGAAATGCCCCACGGCAGTGTCGTCGGCGGGCCGTACAATTCTTGATTGACAAAGTTGCCCCAGCGTCCGATGGCTTGACCGATCAAGATTGCGGGCGCGGCAATATCCATGTAACGTGTAAAAGATAATTTTTTGCGGCGGATGTAAACGAAAGCCGCCAGGCCGCCGGCGATCAACGCGCCGAAAATCCCCAGCCCGCCCTGTGTCATCAACAGCACAATATCAGCCGGGTGCTGGCTGTACCATGGCCAACCGCAGCCTTGAACTGTTTCGTTGCAACCGGCCGGATCAGAGAACACATGATACAGCCGTGCGCCGATAATGCCCGCAATGGCCACGATCATCAACGCGTCCCACACCCGATCGGTGTTCTCGCCTTTACGGCGCGCTTCACGTGCGGCGACGAAGCCGCCCATCAATATTCCAGCTACGATGATGATGCCATACCAATTCACAGGCAGTGGGCCAATGCAGAATCCGGGATGGGTTAACACACACGACATAGCGCTCTCCTTGGCGGGAATTCATCACAACGCGATTATACATCACTCAAGGCTGTTTATTTACAGAAAACTTCTGAGGACAAACAAGGTTCCGAGGATGATCGTAATGATCGGGCCGGCGGCGATGTTAGCGGACGGCGTGAGGCTGGCCCACAAACAAAACGCGCCGGCAATCAGCAGCACGATCGCTACCCACCACCTCGTGCGCTGTTGCCGGCGATGACGAATAACGTACAAGCCTGTGCCATAATCCATGCCGGCCCACGCGTCTTCTTTGAAGCGCAGCCGCGTGATCATATTCCAGACTCCACTGGCGATCAATAAGATCGCCCAATAGCGTTGGATGAAGTCCGGCAAGAAATTATCGGATCGATCGATGAGCAGGACTAACCCTAACATGATGAGTCCCAGCCCGCCAATGAGCGATCCCCATGATATCGATCGACGTTGAATCATGATGTGCGCCTAACCTCCCGCAGGTTTCTGGCTCGATGAAAGTTTTCCAGTGCAGCCTGCGGGAGGTTGATGGTCACTTGAAAATTTTCATCAGCGTGCGCGCGGTCCAATATACCGCCCACGCCGCAAAAGCTAGACCAGCAGCCAACGCGCGGTTCTCATCGACGATCGGCATAACTTTGACACCGTCCGCGCTGATCTCTGCCAATGCTACGGGATGTGCGCCCACATAACCGCCCCCTCCGCCGCCCGCGCCGACACCTTCTGCGGAGTTTGTATCTGCGCCCAGTCCGCCGCCTAAGCCAAAGCTGTGCGTGATCGACGCGATGGGCAGCACGATCTTGTCTGCATATTCAAGCGGTTCGCCATAAACGGCGTTGACCGAGGCGCCTTGGTCGGCGCGTTCGAAAACGGCAAAGAATTTGTTGATGCTCTGTTCGACAGTAGACATATGCGGACTCCTGAGTGAGACGATTCACCGAATTGTCTCTACGATTGAGATTGATTGCGGCGTGCCAGCGTGGCAACCGCATTGAAGACGATGGGCAGCAGTACGGCGGCGATCAATAAGATCAATTCGATCTGCTGATTGCGATTGACGATCTTGATCCGGCGTTCATCTCCAGCCGATCGGTCGATCAGCGCCGTCGGGCGCATGTGCGTGAACGACAAGCCCCACATCGGCGTATTGGCCGAAGAGCCGATGACGGCATCTTTCATCTGCCATGAAATCACTTCGGCTTCGGGCGTGACTTCATGCACGCCGATCTTGATCGGTTCGCCGTGTACGATCTTGCGCTTCAGTCCGGCGAGGTCAAAGCCAGGGTTTCTTAGCGAAACCCGGTTTGCTCCCCTCCTGTTCACGTGCGATCAAAATCTTGGCGAATTCTTCCACTTGTTGAGGGCTAACGATCAGGCCATCCAGCACGGCAGCGCGGATCGAGTCCAAGATGCGGCGCATAGCAGGTCCGGGCCCAAGCCCAAGTTCTTGCAAGCGCTTGCCATCGATCGAGATATTTATGCCGCGCAGATCGTCGATGAAGTGATCGATCTTGCGATTCGTGCGTTCATCGTCGATGATGGTCGTCGCCGTGCGCAGCGCTCGATCGGAATAGCGATTCAAGAGGCGATAGAGTACGCTGGGCGCGGGAGAATCTTTAACCGCGTCCTGCTGCTCCTGAATTTCATAGACTTGATTGAGATCAGTCACATCTTCAACGGCCAAGTTCAAGCGCTGTGCAATGCGCGCTCGACCTTCAAGCGTGATGCGGCGCAGCAACCACACCCAGCCAGTGAATGAATCAAAGGGCGGCGCTGCTTTGCGAAAACGCAGCCGCTTTTCCGCAGCGAGGTGGAATTCTGGATCGATCTGCTTCAGCACGCCCCAGTGATCGAGTTGGGCCAGCGCTTTATCCGGCTGGTCTTCTCTGAAGATCGCTTCAAACTCGCGGCGCAAGCGATCGCCGCTGACGTGATCGATGACGGGCAGAGCAGGTGGAATGAGTTTCAATGTTTCGGCTTCAACTTTGAAGTTGAAGCGTTGGGCGAAACGCGCTGCCCGAAAAAT
>JBGQGR010000084.1:0-8674 GCA_041497495.1 Anaerolineae bacterium
CACTGAACACCGAAGACGCGCCGGCGGAAGCATCGAGCGAAGAATCCGGCCTGAAGGCCCGCTTCTGGATCACGCGCGGTCAAGCCAAAGCCATGGCCGATCACGCGCTTGAAGTGATTTCGCAAGGTCGACCGATCTGTCCGTTGTGTGGCCGGCCGATGAATCCCGAAGGCCACTTCTGCCCCAAGCGCAACGGACATACGAAAGATTTGATCGTGCCCTGAATCTGATGCGTGATAACGTGATTACGTGATTCGCGTTTCACTCGTCACTCGTCACTTTACCTCATGGCCTCTTCGCGCAATAGTTCCCAAGCCCTCTCCATCGATCGCGTGCTCGATTTTCTGACGCACGGCGAGATCGCAGCGCAGCAATTGTTGCCGTGGGGCAGCAACGATACACTGCTCGTCACCGTCAAACACTCGGACCTGGAATCGCTCGCCATTTACAAACCGCGCGACGGTGAACGTCCGTTGTGGGATTTTCCCGAAGGCACCTTGTGTAATCGCGAAGTCGCCGCGTTCGTCGTCAGCCAAGCACTTGAATGGCTGATCGTGCCCCCGACGATCTTGCGTGACGGGCCGCAGGGCATCGGCATGCTGCAATTCTATATCGACTGCGATCCCAATGAGCATTACTTCACGCTGCGCGATGACGATCGGTTCGCCGATCAATTTGAGAAAATTGTTTTGCTCGATCTCTTGATCAATAATGCCGATCGCAAGTCCGGCCACTGCCTGCGCGACGAGAACGATCACATCTGGGCGATCGATCACGGCGTATGTTTTTCGATCGAACCGAAACTGCGCACGGTGATCTGGGATTATGCGGGTCAGCCCATCCCGATCGGGTTGCTGGATGATCTCAAATCTTTCCGCGCCCGATTGGATCAGCCTGACGATCCGGCGATCCAAGCGTTGAATGTATTACTCGATCGACGTGAGATGATCGCGTTAAAACGCCGCACCACTCAACTGATCGCGTCCGACTGTTTTCCACGTCCGCAACCCGGCTATCGACAAATCCCCTGGCCGCCCGTTTGATCAAATCCTCCCGCAGGTTGAATGTGAATCATACAGTTCGTTCCAAAACCTGCGGGAGGATAGTCACCTGACCTCCATTTCCTTCGTCGCTTGCCGCCTCTCAACGCACCTGATACAATAGTCCGTGATGGCTACTCGAACAAATCCTCAGCAGTCCGCGCTCATTTCCTACCCGCCCGCCGATGAACGCGCAACCGTTTTGCATACCTGGACGATTCAATCGCACTGGAACGCGCCGACGATAGTCAGCGGTCACGGCGCATGGTTCGTGGACGCGGACGAGAATCGCTATCTTGATTTAAGCAGCATGGCCGAATGCTGCAACCTCGGCCATCAACATCCCAAAGTCGTCGCGGCGATCAAAGCCCAGGCCGATCAAATGTGTTACGTGCAGCCGGGCTGGGGATCGCAGCCGCGCGCCGAATTGGCCCAGCGCTTGATCGATAAGTCGCAGATGCAGAATGGCAAAGTGTTTTTCACTCTGGCCGGAGCCGATGCGAACGAGAACGCAGTGAAGTTGGCCCGCTGGTTTACTGGCCGCTCGAAGATCATCACGCGTTATCGATCGTATCACGGCGCAACCCACGCGGCGCTCGATCTCGGCGGCGACAATCGCGGCTGGCACACACAGACTGGCCTCGATGGCGTCGTTCATGCGCTGCCACCGTATTGTTATCGCTGTCCGTTCGGCTTGAAATATAATTCATGTGGAATTCACTGCGCCGATCACGTTGCCGACCTCATCGAATATGCCGGGCCGGAAAATGTCGCCGCAGTCATGATCGAGCCGCACGCGGGTACAAATGGCATCGTCGCGCCGATCGAGTACTGGCCGCGTGTGCGAGAGATTTGTAATCGCTATAATGTTTTGTTGATCGCCGACGAAGTGATGAGCGGCTTCGGCCGCGTCGGCGAATGGTTCGCGTGGCAAAAATACGGAATTGAAAACGCGCCCGATATGATGACATTGGCCAAGGGCATCACCGGCGCGCACGTGCCGCTAGGCGCGGTGGTGGTCAATCAAAAGATCGCCGATTACTTTGAAGATCATCTGCTCGAAAGCGGCTTGACTTACAGCGGACATCCGCTCGCCTGTGCGGCTGGCGTCGCTGCGATCGACGCCTATGAATCCGAGAATCTCATTCAACGTGCGCGCGATCTTGGCGAGTGGATGCTGAAGAGATTGAATGACATGAAATCGCGCTTATCGATCATCGGTGATGTGCGCGGTCAAGGCTTATTCGCGATTGTCGAGTTGAAGAAACTGTCGTGGCCGCAAACGCTGCCCGAATTGAAGAAGTTGGTCAGCGAGGGTCGCAAACGCGGTATGTCCTTCGCCGTGCGCGGAAACTTGATCGTACTTAGTCCGCCGCTGGTGATTACGCAAGAAGATCTGGCGGAAGGGCTCGATGTAATGGAAGAACTGCTGCGTGATGCGTGATATGTGGTGCGTGTTGCGTGGTGCGTGATGAGGTTTGCATGATCGATCCGAATATTGTTTATCCAATCTGGACGCCGTATGATTCATTCGATACGGCGAAGACGCTGCTTGACGAACTCAATGCGTCAACGCTAAAGTCAGCCGAGGATTCTTTTCGGCAAGGTTGGCAAGAAGCACAGGGCGGAGAGACGCGCCCGGTGTCTGAATTGTGGGATCAATCTGAGTGAGTTTCAGATCGCACGGGCTCGATGTGATGGAAGAGCTGTTGAAGGAATTGTAATGGATCAAAGCGACTTTCCAAAAATGGACAAGACAGTCATAACTGTTTCATCGTTATTCGATGAATCAGATGAGAAGGCCTATTGGCTGTCGCGCACACCGCAAGAGCGACTGCAACATGTTGAGATTCTGCGTCGAATAAATTATGGTGATGCAGCTTTAGGGCAAATTCAAAAAGTTCTTGAGATTGTTGAACGCACGGAAAGTTGAGTGTCAACTAAAGTGGACGAAAACATTTTCCGCATGTTAGCCGCCGTTATCCTTTTCACAGGCACCGGCATTTCGACCTACTTCCGCCGCAAAGCGGATAAAGACACGGGCGAAAAAATCTCCCGCAAAGTGGACGGCACGGCACTGATGACCGTCATCAAAATCGGTGGGTTGATCCTGTGGCTGAGCCCGCTCGTGTATCTCGTTAATCCACCGTGGATGATCTGGTCAAAAATCGGCTTACCGGAATGGATTCGCTGGGTGGGCGTAGCGATCGGGATTCTATGCGTATTTTTGATCTATTGGCTGTTCAGCAGTATCGGGAGCGGCATTACACCCACCAGCGCCACTCGCCAGCAGCACACACTCATCACACATGGGCCGTATCGCTGGGTGCGCCATCCGCTATATACCGTCGGGTCATCGATGTTTATCGCCTTTGGGTTGATGGCCGATAACTGGTTCATCGCCGCCTTGGGCGTGCTGGCGTTTATCGCCATGGCGATTCGCACGCCGAAGGAAGAAGCCAATCTCGTTGAAAAATTCGGCGACGACTATCGTGAGTACATGAAACGCACAGGCCGTTTCTTTCCAAAACTTATCGCGTGATATAGATGCGACGGCTTGCACCGCCAGTAATCTCGTGCACGGGATCGAGTGATGGAAAATCGTATGGCAAAGTCATTCTGGCAAATCATCCTTTTCATAGCAATCATTATACTGGCGCTCAACGCATTTACGCTATGGCAAGTAATTGGATCTAAGACTTTGGCCGATATTGCGAATGGTCAATATCGACCCTTTGGTATTCCGTCTAATCCATTACCAGATATATTCAGAACATCTCTGGCCATACTCGTTTTTCTCGCTCTGTTAATCTGGGCAACGTTGCGCGTCTGGAATAAAGTGATTCTACGGCACCGCGCCATGAAAAGAATCGCGGCCTTCATAACATCCATCACCATTGCTGGCGTAGCGTCCATAGCATCATATTTCATAGATGGGACATGGGCTTCAGCCTTTCATAATAGTCCTGCTTTTGGATTCCCGATTTCACCTTTCGTGTTCACTAATTCAATTCTGGTTTTTGGATCGGTTGCCTTGTTAGCCACCTATATGATGAACCGGGCTGTTCGTAATAACCAGCAACAATTGTGAATCAAAACTATGCAACATCAAGTTGAACATGGACTCGAGAGATGGGCAACTCAATCCTACCCGGCCATCAATTCGATCTGCACTTCGCCTGGGCGCCGTCGACCGGGATGGTGCGAGCAACTTATCGGGCGGAGATCGAACGATATGAACCCAAGGGCGATCGGTTTCAGTGCAAGTTGATCGAACTGGTGGAAGTGAATGGAATTCAATCGGACTCTGAACTTTCGCAGGAGATGATCAGTAATCTGATCGGACAGCGTGTGTTGGTTCCGCGCGAAGGCGTGGAGGGGATGATCCTGCGCTTGAAGATGACGACGTTGACGGGCGGATTGAAGAAGCCGTACTTTTTTTAATGCTTAAGGCACAATGCATAGTGCATATTGAGTGAACCATCGCAATTCAATAAATTTTAGGAGGTTTAGTATGGTGGTAAAGAAAGCAACGAAGAAAGCCGCGCCGAAGAAAATTGCGGCGGGCAAGAACGGCAGCAGCAACGGCAAGTTCAAATTGACTTACGGCACGATGTTCAATCCACCGGAGTCGCTGCACACCAACTTCGATAAGGCTGTAGCGAAATTCCGCACCGAGATGGGCAAAGATATCCCGATGCTGATCAACGGCCAGGATCGTTTCATCGACGCGAAGTTCGAAGATCGATCGCCGATCAATACCGATTGGCTGCTCGGCACATTCCAGAAAGGCGGCGTGGCCGAAGGGCAGGTAGCACTATCGGCCGCGCGCAAGGCCGCCGCAAAGTGGGGCAGCCTGAAGTGGCAGGATCGAGTCAAGATTCTGCGCAAAGCCGCGGCGCAAATCGAAAAGCGATTGTATGAAATCAGCGCGATCGTGTCGATCGAAATTGGCAAGAGCCGCATGGAAGCGCTCGGCGATGTGCAGGAAACCGCCGACTTGATTTCGTACTACTGCGATCAAATGGACGCCAACAGCGGCTACATCAAGCAGATGGGCAAGGATCCGCTCGTCGGTTACAACGCCACCAACTACAGCGTGTTGAAACCATACGGTGTGTGGGTCGTGATCTCGCCGTTCAACTTCCCGTTCGCGCTAGCAGGTGGCCCGACGGGCGCGGCATTGGTTGCAGGCAATGCAGTTGTCTTCAAGCCCGCCTCCGATACGCCGTACTCCGGTCGATTGTTGGCCGAATGCTATCGCGATGCGGGTGTGCCCGAGGGCGTGTTCAACTACGTGACGGGCGGCGGAGCGACGATCGGGCAGGAGTTGATCTCCAATCCGATGGTCGATGGCATCACCTTCACCGGCTCGTACGACGTGGGCATGCACATCTATCACACGTTTGCCACGGGCAAATATCCGCGACCGTGCATCGCCGAGATGGGCGGCAAGAATCCGGCCATCGTCTCGCGCAATGCCGATCTGGATATCGCTGTGCAAGGCATCGTCCGATCGGCCTTTGGCCTGCAAGGCCAGAAGTGCTCAGCCTGTTCGCGCATCTACGTTGACAACTCGGTCAAAGATAAATTCGTGCAGAAATTAGTCGATGCAACCAACAAGCTCAAGATCGGTGATCCGACACTGCGCGAAAATTTCCTCGGCCCGGTGGCGAACCGATCGTCTTACCAGCAATATGGCGAGTTCAGTGAAGAACTATCGCACACTGGACAAATTCTGACGGGCGGCAAGAAATTAATCGAAGGCGATTACGGTAAGGGTTACTTCTGCGCGCCGACGTTGGTTGAACTTCCGACGAATCATCGTTTGTGGAAAACAGAAATGTTCCTGCCCATCAGCACCATTGCCGGTTACGATGATCTCGATCACGCGATGAAGCTGGCGAACGATGCCGATTACGGCTTGACCGCAGGCTTCTATGGCAGCAAGAAAGAACTGCAATGGTTCTTCGACAACATTCAAGCCGGCGTGACGTATGCCAATCGGCCGATGGGCGCGACGACTGGCGCGTGGCCGGGCTTCCAACCGTTCGGCGGCTGGAAGGGATCGGGCAGCACGGGCAAGGCCGGCGGCTCACTCTATTACGTGCCGCAGTATATGCACGAGCAGAGTCAGACGATTATTGAAAAAGCATAGTTGATCAGGGATCGGTTATAATCCCGATCGCTCGATCTTGAATCCGATCGAACAACTCACTCAGTCAATGCGGAGGCGCAGAGACGTTGAGAGATTGATCATTCTCTACGCCTCTGCGTCTCTGTAGTTAAATATCTTCAACGAGGACCAGCATGTCGATTCAGTACATCGTTCTGGGCGCGGGGCGGCAGGGAACGGCAAGCGCGTATGACTTAGCCAAATTCGGCGGAGCCGATCGGGTGACGATGGCCGATGTCGATCGATCGGTGGCACAGGCTGCGGCCGATCGAGTGAACCAGCTGATCGGCCGATCGATCGCCGATGCGATTGGGCTAGACGTGAAAGACGATCAAGCCGTGCGCCAGGCGATCAAAGGGTACAACGTCGTACTGAGCGCGGTGCCGTATTTCTTCAATCTCAATCTCACTAAACTTGCCATCGAGTGCGGCGTCTCATTTTGCGATCTCGGCGGCAACACCGAGATCGTCCGCCAACAGCACGCGCTCGATGCAGATGCCAAACGCGCGGGCGTGACGGTGGTGCCGGACTGCGGCATGGGGCCGGGCATGGGCAACACGCTCGCCGTATATGCCATGGAACTGCTCGACAAGACCGATCACATTTACTTATACGATGGCGGCCTGCCGATCGAACCGCAGGCGCCGTGGAACTACGTGGAATCATTCAGCCTCGAAGGGCTGACCAACGAATATCACGACGGCATGATGGTCTTGCGCAGCGGCGAGTTGACTTACATTCCGCCGTTCAGCGAAATGGAGATCGTGAACATTCCGCCGCTCGGCAAATTGGAAGCGTTCATCGTGGCTGGCGGCGTCTCGACCACGCCGTGGACATTCAAAGGCAAACTCAAAACACTGCAATTGAAAGTCCTGCGCTATCCCGGCACATTCGCGCAGCTCAAAGCCTATTCGGATTTGGGCTTATACGATTTCAATCCGATCACAATCGACGGCGTCGATGTAATTCCGCGCCGCGTCTTTCATACATTGTACGGGTCGCACGTTCATGCCGATGTCATTCAGGACATCTGCATCGTCCGCGCGCACGCCATCGGCAGGAAGAACGGCCAGCGCGCCGAGGCGCTGATCGATCTGGTTGATCGCTATGATCCGCACACCGGCTTCTCGTCGATGGAACGGACGACCGGCTGGCATCTATCGATCATGGCGGCGATGATCGCGCATAAACAGATCGCGCCGGGCGCCATCCCACTCGAACTGGCGGTGCCCGGCCACGCGTTTGTCGCCGAAGCGAAAATTCGCGGCTTCAAGATCAAATCCAAAGTGACGGTGGCGAAGACGAAAACAAGAATGAACTCAAAGCCTCAGAAGAACAACAAGAAGAAGTAACGTACTGCGTAACGTGTCCTGCGTATTTTGTTTCTTACACAATACGCATTAAGCATTCTGAGAGGAGACTATGAAATTCAAAAAAATATTTTTAATCAGTATGCTGATCGCCGCCGCGCTCGCCGCCTGCAATAACCCCGGCCCGATCGACGTCAGCAACCCGATCGGGTTCAAGCAGAAGTCCGGCTTGTTCTCGCTGCAAGTGCCCAAGAGCTGGACGTCAGCGCAGGATGAAGTATCCACCGAAGCGATCGCTTCGTTTGCCGATACCACACACCGCGCAGAATTGATCGGCTATGTGGGCTTGCTCGATCATCAGCTGAGTGACGCTGAAGGGCTGCAAGTGGCCGCGGATTTGACCGGGAACTTACTCAATCAACCTGGCGACTTAAAAATCACCAACAAGTACCGGCAGCCCGACGGCGCATTTATTGCAGTTTTCACCTTCTCGCGCGCTGGTGCTCCACGGACCGGCCAGGCGATCTTTCGCGGCGCCGATCTGTCTTTGGCCGGCACGTTGATCAATGGGCCGGTTGACGGCTGGGCGGATTTTCAAAAATCACTCCAGCCTTTCGTCGATTCATTCAAGGTCGATAAAGATTTCGTACAAGGCACCTACTTTACGCCGATCGACACTGACGCTTACGCCGTCGTTGTCCCGGTCGGCTGGACGCAGCAAAAATCAAAGACGAACAACGAGGTCGAAGTCAAAGCGCCCAATGGCCGCCTGTCAATCATCGGTGTGCAGCGCGTCGTCACCAACACGCTCGACGATACGGCCTTGGCAAATCAAGCCGTTTCAATTTTGAAGCAATCTTACAGCCTCGACGACACCCTGTCTGATACCAGTAAATTAGCGGATGGCCGCCTGCGCTTAGGGCTCGATCGGGCCGATCGACATACGGTCGGTTTCGTCGAACAGAAAGATGGCTACTTCATCGGCCTGTTCTTCGATGTGCCGACGCAGCAGCTGTCGGCCTATCAGTCTTTCATTGATTTCGTCTATTCGACATTCGTAACGGGCAAGGCGAAATAACCGGCTAACGAAGTGAAAGGCTGAGACGGCGATCACATATCCGATCGGCTAATCAACGCAATAAGGATCA
>JBGQGR010000085.1:0-8673 GCA_041497495.1 Anaerolineae bacterium
GATCTTTCGCGGACGCGATCTTGAGTGTGTTGAATGATGAAGCGTTGCGCGTACACTTGAGGGTGGCCGGTCGGCAGTACGTTGAGGCCGAGCATCATTGGGATTACAGCGTCAATCATTTAGAAGATATTTACCGCGCGGCGATTGAGCGGCGCTCGCTGAAATAATTTTCCCTGTTCAAATTTGCCCCGATAGCTGTACAATGCAATTGATTATGGATACCTCGCTGCCGGTGCCAAGGGCGATTCCCATCACGTACGAGTTTCTCAAGAGAGCCATGGATTTTACTGGCTCTTTGATTTTGCTGTTAGCGCTGATCCCGCTGTTGTTGATCTTGTCGCTAGTTATCAAACTGGACAGCCATGGATCGATTCTGCATCGACGGCGAGTGCTGGGCCGTAACGGAACAGAATTTGATGCGTTTAAGTTCCGGACCATGCAGCTCAACGGCCATGAGCTGCTGGCCGCGCAGCCCGAATTGAAAGCCGCGCTGGAGGCCGAGCATAAAATCAAAAATGATCCGCGCCTCACACGCAGCGGCCGCTGGCTGCGGAAGTTGAGTCTGGATGAATTGCCGCAGTTATTGAATGTGCTGCGCGGTCAAATGAGTTTGGTCGGACCGCGCATGATCGCGCCGATCGAACTTTCGAATTACGGATCGTTCGCCGCAGAGTTGTTGACGGTGAAACCGGGCTTGACCGGCCTGTGGCAGTTGTCAGGCCGATCGGATTTGAACTATGCCGATCGAGTGCAGCTGGACATTCGCTACATCCGCACCCGATCGATCTGGATCGATCTGCGGCTGCTGTTGAAAACTCCGTGGGCCGTCATCACCGGGCGAGGAGCGTACTAAGATGTTAATTGCTCGTGCGCCCGTCCGGGTCAGTTTTTTTGGCGGCGGCACGGATCTGCCCGCGTATTATTTGCGGTACGGCGGCAGCGTGCTGAGCACGACGATCAACAAGTATGTGTACGTGATCATGAATGTGAGCGAGCAAGACGTGCTGCAGATCACATCGTCAGATTATCAGACGTTCTATCGGCATCCACCCGGCGAGCCGTTGTTGTGGGATGGCGATTTGAGTTTTCCGCGCGCGGTGCTGCATCATTTCGGTGTTGAGCATGGCGTCTCAATGTTTCTGGCCTCGGAAGTGCCGCCCGGTACCGGCTTGGGATCGTCCAGTAGCGTGACGGTGGCATTGATCAAAGCCGTGAGTGTGGCGCGCGGCTTGAAATTATCGAAAGCCCAAGTGGCCGAGATGGCCGTGCAGATTGAATTGGAAAAGATGGGCAAGCCGATCGGCGTGCAGGATCAATATGCTGCGGCGTTCGGCGGCTTGAATTGCTTCACGTTCGATACGACGGGCATCCACGCTGAGCCGATCGATCTGCCGGCGGCCACACTCAATCAGTTGGAATCCAATTTGTTGTTGATGTTTACCGGCTCGGCGCGCGATTCGGCGGAGATACTCTCACGGCAGACACAGGCCAGCCAGCAGCGTGATCCGATCGTGATTGAAGCGCTGCAAGCGGTGCATGAACTTTCTCGCCGCGCGCACGACTATTTAGTGCGTGGTGAAGTCGATCAATTTGGCGTGCTGTTACATGAGGCCTGGCAGCACAAAAAGCGTTTTGCAGCCGGTGTGACCAACGCGCGGATCGATCAGGTTTATGAGCAGGCGCTGCGTCACGGCGCATTAGGTGGTAAGATAACGGGCGCGGGTGGCGGGGGCTTCTTGATGCTCTACTGTCCCAGTGGAACTATCGAAAGCGTGGCGGCGGCGCTGGCTGGTGAAGGCTTGCGGCGTATGGAATTTCGATTTGAGCAAGACGGCGCGCGCGTATTGTTCAATGCGGGCTTGCGTTTATAAATTTAGACGATCGATGTATCGGGGGCTATATATCGTTATGGCAGACCACAAACACACTCGTAATCGATTGACGCACACCGCTTACCACCGTCAGTGGCAGGCGCTGATCGCCGCGCTGATTATTTTTGATGCGCTGATGATCTGGGGCAGTCTGCGCCTGGCTTACGATCTACGCTTTGTCAGCAGTCTGTTGACTTACAACGCTGAGCTGAGTCCCACCACTTACACCGTTCTGGAAATCAGCGGTATTCCTATCTGGCTTGGTTTGTTCGCGCTGGCGGGCGTGTATCAGCGCAACAATCTATTGGGCGGCACGCTCGAATACAAACAAGTGCTCAAAGCGGGCAGCGCAGGTGTCGTCGTGCTAGTGGTGCTGGCCTTCATTTGGCGCGATGTGGCGTTGGTCTCGCGCAGTTGGCTGGTGTTCTCATGGATCTTCTTATGCGGGTCGGTCACCGTGGAACGATTTTTGATCCGCCGGGTTGCCTATCGATTGCGCCGGCGCGGTTGGCTGACGGCGCGGGTTTTGATGGTGGGTGCGAACGATCAAGGCATTGCGATTGCCAGGCAGTGGCAGCAGTCGCGCACTTCGGGCATGCACGTCGTCGGTTTTGTGGATGATTTCAAACCGATCGGGACCAGCGTGCTCGATGATCTCAAAGTGATCGGGCAGCCGACTGCGTTGATGCAGATCATCGATCAATCCGATGTGGATGAAGTGGTTGTAGTACCCAATGCCGTGGCCTGGGAAACGTTCGAAGAAATCATCACTCAAGCCGGTGCCGCTAAAGATTATGAACTGTGGCTGTCGCCCGGCTTCTATGAAATGTTGACTAACAGTGTGGTCGTAACCAACAAGTCGTACGTCCCGCTGTTCACGATCAACGAAGCGCGGCTGGTTGGCCTCGATGCGATCATGAAATCAGTTTTGGATTATGGCTTAGGATTTGGCTTGTTGCTATTAACGCTGCCGATCATGGGCTTCATCGCCGCTGGTTTGAAGTTAAGCCGCCGATCGGTTTTCATGGCTCATCGGACGATTGGGCAGGCCGACACGATTTTCTCGATGTGGAAATTTAATACGGCAGCCGACATACCCAACCGTTTGCAACGCGGTTTGCATCGCTTTGCCTTGGATAAGCTGCCTCAGCTTTTCAACGTGCTGACCGGGCGCATGAGCTTAGTCGGCCCGCGCCCGCGCGTGGTGGACGATCAGTCGATCGATCCGCGGCAGGTGCACAACTTGCGATCGGTTAAGCCGGGCCTGATCGGCCCGTGGTTGGTGACTGAGGTCTGGTCTTCGTCAGATGAAACGCGAGACGATTTGTACTACGTGCGCAATTGGACCATCTGGCTGGATTTGCAAATCATCTTCCAATCTATATTGGCCTGGTTCCGTCTGCGCCGGCCGAATGTATCAACTGATTCCGGCGCGCGTCGAAGTGAACTGGCAGAGACGGTTGGCAGCAGCGCCGAAGCGCGTCTATCGCTCGGTGGCTTTGCGCGCTTGCAAGTCAAGCGGGGCACGTCCCTGGTGATGGACAAAGATCAATCGCCGCACCGGTTTCAGCAAGATTGAACTGCCTTAAATTATTCAACGCAAGGATCGCGACATGTTAGAGGAATACCTCGATCGTTACGTAGAAGACATTACTGTAGCGCTGAAGAAATTGGATCGGCGCGCCGTGTGGGCTGTTATCGAAGAACTGATGACGGCTTGGCGAGAACAGCGGCAGGTCTTTTTGCTGGGCAACGGCGGCAGCGCTGCATTGGCTTCGCACATGGCGAACGATCTATGCAAGACATCGATCGTCAACGGCCAACCTCGCTTGCGGGCAATTGCCTTAACGGATAACGTTCCGTTGATGACAGCCTGGGCCAACGATAACGGCTACGAACATATTTTTTCCGAGCAGTTATACAGCTTGTGCCAACCGAATGATCTGGTGATTGCTATTTCGTGCAGCGGCAACAGTTCGAATGTCTTGAAGGCGCTGCGCGCGGCCCGGGAACTGCAGGCGCGCACGATCGGCTTTACCGGCGATAAAGGCGGTCAGCTCAAAGACTTGGTGGACTTGTGTGTCTTTGCGCCCGCCGAGAAAATTTGGCCGCAAGAAGATGTCCACGTCATTTTGGATCATGTCATTTCCAGCACCTTGCATCTCTGGATTACGGCGATGGCCGAGCAGTCGGCCCAACCAATGCGCGGTATGATCTTAGCGGCAGGCGAAGGCACGCGCCTGCTGCCTTTAACGTTGGACAAACCCAAACCGATGCTGCCGATTAATGGTCGGCCGCTGTTGCACTACACGCTCGAGTGGCTTCGCGCGGCGGGTATTCAAGATGTGGCGATCAATGTGCATCACCAGCCCGAAGCGATCGTCGAACACTTCGGCGATGGATCACAGTGGGGCGTCAAGCTGCTCTATTCGCCCGAAGATCAATTGTGGGGCACGGCCGGTGCCGTGCGGCGGCTAAACGGCTTTATCGATAATCGTTCACTCGTCGTGGTGTATGGTGATGTCCTGACCAACTTGGATCTGCGCAGGTTGATGGCGTTCCATCGACAACAGCTGGCGCGCGATCCGTCGTTGGGTGTGACGTTAAGCCTGCAGCATCTTCCGAGCCCGATCGGGAAAGGGCTGGTGGAACTCGATGGCACAGGCCGCGTCACGCGCTTTGTGGAAAAACCGGCGGCGCATGAAATGTTCGGCGACTTGGTGAATGCAGGCGTGATGATCCTCGAGCCGAGCGTGATCGATCGGATTCCACGCGATACCTTTTATGATTTCGGCCAGCATTTGCTGCCGGAGCTGCTTCGCTCAGACATCTCGATCTATGGCTGGATCATTCCATCGCAGACCTACTTGATCGATATTGGCACGCCGGAGAATTACGCGCAGGCTCAGCGCGATTGGCCGGTGTCTGCGATCGATCGGGCTTGATCATGCGGCCCGCAATTTTTCTCGATCGAGACGGCGTGATCAACCGGAATCGCAGCGACTACGTCAAAGCATGGTCGGAGTTCGAATTTCTGCCCGGCAGTTTGACCGCTCTGCGGCGCTTGGCGGATTTGGAATGGCCGATCGTCGTGATCACCAATCAATCGGCGATAGGGCAGGGGTTGATCAGCCGCGCCCAAGTTGATGAGATTCACCGGCAGCTGGTCAGCGCCGTTATCGAGGCAGGTGGACGGATCGATGCTGTGTTATATTGCCCGCATCGAGCCGATGAGGGCTGCACTTGCCGCAAGCCCCAGCCGGGATTACTCCTGCAAGCCGCCGAGCATTTGGCGATCGATCTCCCGCGAAGTTTGCTGATTGGCGATGCCGAGAGTGATGGGCTGGCGGCAGAAACGGCCGGCTGTCGATTTGTGTTGGTCAAAACAGGCCGGGGTTTGGAACACGCGGCATTACTCAGGCCGGCAGCATCGATTGCGCATGTGGCCGATGATTTAAATACGGCAGCTGACTGGATATTGCGTCAGTGAGCGACCAGCGTTTAAACAGATTCGTATTGAATTAATTGGTGTAAAATGGAGGCCGGTCGATTCAAATTGGCCGACCCACTTCGCCGACATATGGTGGCGATAGACTTTTCTTAAGGAAGATTCGATGGAACTGCGTCAGTATTTGAATATTGTTCGTAAATGGTGGTGGTTGATTATAGCCAGCATTGTCATCGCCAGCTCGGCGGCCTATTTTGGAACGCGGGTGGTGCCGCGCACGTACGCGTCGCGCGTGACGCTGATGGTAGGTCAAGCTTTGCAAAATCCGAATCCCAGCCAAAACGAGTTGTTCACCGGCCAAGCTTTGGCCCAAAGCTATTCGGATTTGGTCAGGCGCCAGCCGGTCTTGCAAGGCACGTTAACTGCCTTGGGTTTGAATTGGGATGTAGGCACTCTGCAGCAAATGGTCAGCAGCCGCGTGGTGGCGGGCACTCAACTCTTAGAGATAACTGTTTTGGATACCGATCCTGCGCGCGCCCAGGCACTGGCCAATGAGGTGGGGCATCAAGCGATCTTGCTCAGCCCGTCCGATCCCGATCTCGGCCAAGCCGATCAGCGCCAATTTATTCTCGATCAGTTGTCTGACCTCAAAACGAATATTCAGCGGGCGCTAACCGAGAACACTCAATTAGATGAGGTCATCTCCAACACCATCAGTGCCTCGCAAGTGCAGGCGGCGCGCGATCGACAAGCTGTGCTGCGCACTCAAGTTTCAGCGTGGCAAAATACATACGCGCAGCTGCTCAGCAGCTTGCAGCGCAATACGACAAACTACTTGAGCGTCGTCGAACCGGCGCAGCAATCCAACATACCCGTTGCGCCGAAACCCCTTGAAAACACGCTGATTGCGGCGTTCATCGGTCTGGTGTTATCCGTCACCGGCGCGTTTATCATCGAATACATGGACGATACCATCAAAACGCCGGAAACGGCCCGGCAGGTATTTAATCTGGCAGTGCTGGGCACGATCGGGCAAATGGAGAACGGTGATTATCCATCCAAGTTGGTGACCGCCCATCAGCCGCGTTCGCCGATCTCCGAATCGTTTCGTATCCTGCGGACCAATCTACAATTTAGCGCGGTCGATACACCGTTGGGCGCCTTGATGGTCACCAGTACCAGCCCGTCTGAAGGCAAGAGCTTGATTGCGGCCAATCTCGCGGTTGTCATGGCGCAATCGGGCAAGCACGTGATCTTGGTCGACGCCGATCTGCGCCGCCCGACGCAGCATCGCATTTTCGATCTCAAGAACAATACCGGCTTGACAAATGTCTTGCTGGATGGTCCGGCACGCTTAGCCGATGCGCTGCAATTGACCTCGATTGAAAACTTGCGAGTGCTGACCGCCGGTTCCATTCCGCCCAATCCGTCCGAGTTGGTCGGTTCGGCCCGCATGGCCGAATTCATTCAGGGCCTGCGCGCTCAAGCCGATCTGATCATCTTCGACACGCCGCCGATCATGGTGGTCAGCGACGCCACGGTGCTATCGCCGCGCGTGGATGGCATCTTGATCGTCGTCAATTCCGGTCAGACTCGCCGGCCCATTGCGCAGCGCGCTGAAAACACGCTCAAAGCTGCGGGCGCGCGGCTCTTGGGCATCTCACTCAATCGCTTGGCCGTGCGCGATGCCGGTTATTACTACGATTACTATTACGCCGAGCGCGATGAAAATAAACCGCGCCGAGGGGTGGCACGCTGGTTTAGTCGCAACGGCCATTCAGCCAAGGCCGCGCGCGGCCTTCCCAAAGACGAGGTAGCCAAACCCAATCCGGCCGCTGCCTAAAATGTGTAACTTTTCACGGTCGCCAGCACTCTAAACGACTCCACGTCCGTGGAGTCGTTTTTCGCTCCACTCCCCAAGGAGCACGCCATGATCGATCGACTGGTCAAAGTTTTCATCTTCACCCAATCGCCCATTCCGGATCCACTGATCGCTAAACTGCGCGCGGTTTCGCCGCGTCTCTCGATCGAGCATCACACCGCTCAAACGGTCGCTGAGATCGATCGATCGGTTTGGCGCGAGATCGAAGTGTTGTACACCAGTTGGCTGATGCCGACGATCAATCTCGTGCCGAAGCTCAAGTGGGTGCAGGGTCATTTTGCCGGCGTCGATCATTTTCTGGATAATCCCTTAATCCGATCGGTGATCCTGACGACCGCAAGTGGAGTCCACGCGCCGCACATGGCCGAATATATTCTGATGCTGATACTGGCCTTCGCGCACAAACTGCCGCGCATGATCGAGCATCAACACAATGTGGACTGGCCGCAAGATCGCTGGAGCCTGTTTGTGCCGAAGGAACTCAATGCTTCAACGCTGGGCATCGTCGGCTATGGCAGCATCGGTCGTGAGACAGCGCGTCTCGCCAAAGCCTTTGGCCTGCGCGTGTTGGCGCTGAAACGCGACAAACGAATTGTCAAAGAGCTGGGCTGGCGCTTGCCGAATGTCGGCGATCCGGCAGTGGAGTACGTCGATCGATTGTATTCGACCGATCAACTTCGATCGATGCTGAGTGAATGTGACTTTGTGGCGATCACCGTGCCGCTGACACCGGAGACGCACAAGCTGATCGGGGCCGCCGAACTCCGATCGATGAAACGTGACGCGATCCTGATCAACGTCGCGCGCGGCGGCGTGATCGACGAAGCGGCGCTGATCGAAGCCTTGCAGAACAACCTCATTGGCGGTGCGGGGCTGGATGTCTTTGAGCAAGAACCTTTAGCTTTGAATAGCCCCTTATGGAAATTGCCCAATGTGATTCTCAGCCCGCACGTTTCCGGCTTCAGTGCCCATAATGACGAACGCGCGATGGATTTGTTCGCCGAAAACTTGCGCCGCTATTTGAACGGCGATCCGCTGCTGAATGTGGTGGATATGAACAAAGGGTACTGATTCAAAAAGCATGAAACCGGGCTGAGCAGCACCGCGAACCATGCCCTGAGCAATGTCGAAGGGTCGAAGAGATCGCAGTGAAGCCGAAGGACGCGATTAACAAAGCATGAAAAGAATTCAAGCGCATTCACTCACTAAAGCCGCCATCCTTTCTTTGCGCGAGCAACGCTATCGCCGCCGTATGAATTTGCGCGTCACTACTCCAACCCAAGCGATCGAATTCGTCGACGATATCGGCTTCTGCTTCCTGTTCCCGATCCAAAACGTCGAGATGCCATCGCTATGGGATGCGATCGCCGGTCGAAAGGTAAGGACATCTACCGGCCACAGCGGCTATGAAATCGAACGAACTTGGGGTTGGAAAGATGATTCGCTCGATAAAGACGGGTTACAATTCAAAC
>JBGQGR010000086.1:0-8519 GCA_041497495.1 Anaerolineae bacterium
AAGGTGCGGGCTTTGAGTTGGCGCAACTTCGTCTTGACTTTCGACCAAGCCAATTCAATTGGATTGAAATCCGACGAGTATGGCGGCAGATAAATCAAGTGCGCGCCACAAGCCTCGATCAAAGTTTCAATCCCTGCCACCTTGTGAGCCGAAAGATTATCCATGAACAAGATGTCACCGCACTGGAGCGTCGGCACGACGCATTGCTCGATGTAACCATAGAAGATGTTGCCATTCACCGCGCCCGACAAAACCAAGGGGGCGGTGATGCCCGTCGAACCGATCACGGCCAGCGTCGTCGTGTGCGGCCCCGAGGGCAACGGGGTACTCTCGACCACGCGCTGATCGGGTGCGGCGCGTCCATACAGTCGCGTCAGGCTCAAATTGACGCCAGATTCATCGAGAAACTTGAAGTGTGCAACATCCATCGTGGCTACTTCTTTCTTAAATTTCGTCCGCTGCTGCTGGACTTCGGGCGTATCCCGCTGGCTGGCATGAATCGACTTTTTTTTAACGGGAGTCTCAGCCGCACCAATTCGCGACACATCATGCTCGGGTCAGACTTGATCTTACATTTCTGGGCAACTCGATCACACAACTCTTGCAAGGTGGCGTCCGGTTGTTCTTTGACCGCCGCACGAATTTCTGCTTCAGCGGCAGCTAACGCGCGGGGCACACCGCCTGCATGAGGCCGTGGCGCGCAACTCTGCGTGGCGCGGTACTGGGCTAACCAGCGCTCGAGTGATGGTTCGCTGACTTGATATCGCCGCGCGGCTTCAGGGATATTGCATTCGTCGCGCTCCACACTACTGACTGCTCGTTCGCGAAGATCGGTTGAATATGCTTTCATACCTTCTATTATGCCATCAAATCGGTAGTAAGTTGCTCTAGGGTTCTTGACCAGACTCTTTTGTGTGATATAGCGCCAGCCACTTTGGCGGCCAGCGTTCTTGTAACCACTTATCTTTGCTACTAACAGGAATGCGATACCAATGTTGATCGTGTGCAATTGCAAAATCACCAGGGTCATTGATGATAGCGACCAAAACTTCACCACGATAGGCCATATCAACTCTTCTTCTTAAATCGATCGAGCCGCGCTTGAATCTCAGTCAGAATATCACGCACCGAAGCCAAATCAGATTTATTGAGATGCTTCGAGAGTTCTTGCATCAACGCATCGATCGATGGCTGGTAGTCATGTATTAATGTAAAGTATCATGTCTTTTCGAACGTAGTGAGAAATCTCTACGACTATCAGCCGAGATTTCTCACCGCGAAAAAATGCGGTTCGAAATGACAACTAATCAAGATGCAATTGAGCCTTGGCCTCGCTTAATGAAACGGTCTGCGTCTGCTTCGCGCGACGATCGAGCAAATCCATCAACTGCTTGTTCTGCCGCGTCAACTCGATTTCGCGATCGAAGTCATCCACTTCGGCCAAGATGAATTCACGCCCTTCTGGTGAGCGCAAGATGAGATTCTGCCCCTTCGCTTTTTTGAGCAAAGCGTTGACGCTTTTTGATCGTTTGGATACGACTACGATTTTCATAGGCAATAGTTTGCACTTCATGTCGTGCGCTTTAGTATAGCGTCAGAATTCCAGTATTTGGATCATCACTCATTGCGTTGATCGCGTCGCGGTTCTCGCGCAACAATTTCTCTATATCGCCCGTCGAACAATTACCACGGCGTATCCAAATAACTTTGGGCGGAAATCCAAGCAGCAAACTGATCTCGCTGAAGTCTGCGTCCTTACTAACAATGATGTAATCACGTTCACGAGCATAGTCCCAAACTACCCGATCCAACGTTGTACCTAATCCGATTGGCTGCGCATGTACAGAATTCGGATACAGATCGGCTAAACGACCAATCAAATTGGGCGATAGATTCTGATCGAACAGAAGCGGCTTCATATTAGACCGCTAATGTTTGTCGTTCGCGATTGGCAGCAAAACTCAAGCAAGCCAAAATATCTTCTTTCGTGAGATAAGGAAAGTCTTTGAGAATCTCTTGCTGCGTCATGCCCGATGCAAGATATTCCAGCACATCATAGACCGTAATGCGTATCCCGCGAATGCATGGCTTGCCCCCGCGCTTGCCCGGCTCGATCGTGATAATGTTTTGATATTGCATGATTATCCTCCGGATGACTCCCCTAAATTTTCGTATTCCTTCGTGTTCTTAGTGGATCACTTAACGGGCAGCAGTGCCTCTTTCGTCGGCACGCCGTTCGTGTCCCACTTGCGGATGCGATAATAATCTTTCATCATCAACTTCATATCAGGCAGGACGCCCGCCGCTGTGCCCGTCGGTCGAGGTTCGTGCTCCAAGCGATACGGCAGCACATCGTCTTTCGCGCTGATGCCCAATCGGTTGTTGATCAGCCGCTTGAAGTTGAACAACTTCGCGCCCGTATCGATCACATCTTGTCCCGTCCAATTCCAGCCGAGCGCCTTGTTCACCAACTCCGCAGTTTGATCGGGCGTGAACGATCCTTTGGCGATGAACTTGCACAAGCCGAGCGGATTGTACGTCGTCATGTAATTTTGAAAATCGATCGCCTGCTGCGCGCCGAGCGATGAATCGAAACGCTTGCTGTCGATCCACTCTTGTCGATCGCCTTCTTGCCAACCCTGCCACTCGATGCCGACGCCGCGCCAATAAGAGATCGCTTCGAGGTGGCACGCACCGCGCGAGGCGGTCGCATAATTCGCGCCCATGCTGACGAAGCCGCGCGGATCGTGATACGGCATCTCCAAGCCTTTGACGTGCATCGCGTACTTGTCTGTGCCTTTACCAATTTTATTCGAAGCATAGCGTACGCCTTCGGCCAGCACATCGCCGATGTCTTCGCGTCTTCCAATTTTGTGAATCATCGCGATGATCGCTTCGGCGTCGCCCCACTTCAATTCGATGCCGCCCGTATCCTTAGTCGTGATCGCGCCTTTCTCGAACGTTTCAAACGCCCACGCGATCACGCTTGAAGTTGAGATCACATCGATCGCGTAACGGTTGCACCAATCGTTCATCGCGCTGATCGCATTGAGATCGTCGCATTGCAGATTCGATCCGAAGCCGCACAGCGTTTCGTATTCGGGTCCTTCGCCCCAAGTACCTTTATACGGCCCGTCTTTAACCTCGATCGCTTTCCCGCACCCGATCGGACACGCATAACAAAACGTGTGCTTGGTCAGGATCGTCTCGGCCATCGTCTTGCCCGATGTTTTGATCGTCCCTTCAGTCCAGTTGCCGCCGCGCCAATTCATAATCGCGTTGTCGCCGAACTTATCGGTCGTGGGATGGCCGCCCGCTGTGCCGACGAAATGCAGCGATTCAGCCGGGCCGTGATCCATGATGAATTTGTTGCTCTCTTTGACGGTCGAGTGAAAACCTTTGGCGTCGGTGTATTGCGGCCTCTCTTTGCCGCGCGTGACGATCGCCTTGAGATTCTTCGAGCCCATCAACGCGCCCATGCCGCCGCGCGCCGCCAATCGACTGTGCGAATGTCCGCCCGACGCAATACCAGCGATCTTCACCAACTTCTCGCCCGCCACGCCGATCACTGCCGCGCGCGCTTTTTCGTCCGTCTCGGCGATCAGTTGGTCGAACACCTCGAAAGTGTCTTTGCCCCACAGATGCGCTGCATCCCGCAGTTCGATCGTGTTAGTTTCCCCGTTGATATACACGTAACTGGGTTTCGATGCTTTGCCGCTGATCACAATTCCATCGAACCCGGCGAAGCGCAGTTCTGCGCCCCAATGTCCGCCGAGGTTCGCCTCGTTCCAAATTCCGGTGAGTGGCGATCGGCCGCACCATGACGATCGACAGCCGGTCGGCGCGAAGGTGCCGCTCAGCAAACCGTTGAAGACGTACAACTTCGCGCGCGGATCGAGCGGCTCGATCGAAGGATCCATCTCGTCGTAAAACAACTTTGCGGCGTAGCCGCTGCCGAGCAGATGGTTTTTCACATCGGCTTCATCGATCAAATCGATCGTATATTTGCCGGTGGACAGATCGAAGCGTATGTATTTGCCTGCGTAAACGTATGCCATGGTCATAACCTCGTTATGGGGATGTGATTATTATATCCTTATACCTTGTCCAATTCAACTCGCGCCATTATAATGATTTTCAACAACCTCCATCCCCGATTATTCCCTCTCCTGCAGAGCGGGGGAGGGTCAGGGTGGGGGTAGTTTCTTGATATGCTAAGAACAATTCGATCTTCTATTCAATCTCATAAACTCTTCACCGCGATCTTGATCGCATACCTCGTGCTCGCGTTTGGCTTCAGCGTCGCTAATCCGATCTACGAATCGACCGACGAACTACATCACTTTCGATATATCCGCTACATGCAGGAGTTCGGTCAACTGCCTGAACAGCGCGACGATCAACCGCGTATTCAAGCGCATCATCCGCCGCTGTATTACTTGATCGCCGATCTTGCCACGATCTGGATCGCGCCCGATCATGAAGCACTGTACGAACCGATTCACAATCCGTATTACGGCTATCGCTATTGGGAAATCAACAACGACAACAAGAACCAATATCTGCATGGCCCTGATGAGAGTTGGCCATATCATGGTGTCGTGCTGATGGTTCACGTCGCGCGTTGGGTCAACGTTCTCCTCGGCGCGATCATGGTGTGGGTGACATACAAGATTGGGCTGACGATCTTTAATAATCAAAGTAAGCACTCTGAGCGGAGCGAAGCGCAGTCGAAGAGCACGCGTCCTTCGACTTCAGCCGAATCTGGGCAAAACACAGATCCAGCTTCCGCTCACGCCATTCCCCAGCCAGTGGCTGGGTGGCGCGCTAGGCGGGATGCTTCACAGAGATTTTCCATTGGCAGCCGCCTCATTGCGGCTGGGGCGTCCGCGATCGTCGCCTTCAATCCGCAGTTCCTCTTCATGAGCGGCGCAGTCAACAACGATGTCATCGCCGGGCTGTTCGGATCGATCTTGTTGTGGCAGGGATTGATCATCATTCAAGATGGATTGACGACGAAACGATCTTTTGGGATCGGTCTCGCCTTCGGCCTCGCGTTGATGGCGAAGTTCAATCTCGCTTTTGCGCTGCCGCTGATCGAATTGGCGCTGCTCATTTCGATCTGGCCGAAACGTGATTGGCGTGGCTTCATCAAAGCGAATGCAATTATCCTAGGCTGCGTCGTCGTCATTGCCGGCTGGTGGTTCGTGCGCAACACTCAACTCTACGGCGAACCGACCGGTGTTCAGCGCATGAACGAATTATGGGGCGGGCGCGATCCGCGCACGAGTTTCTGGCTGGCCGTCGGCGAGATTCCGTATGCGTGGACCAGTTTGTGGGGCCGCTTCGGCTACGGCCAAATTCCGATGTCGGACTCGATTTACATTGGCGCGTTGATCGTGACGGACATTGCCCTGATCGGCCTGATCAGCGCCATCATTCGGCGTCGATCGATCTTCGATACGATCCGGATCAAACAGCTCTCGCTCGTCATCTTCTCCGCGCTGTTATTCGCCGCCGCACTCTTCGGCTACATGCTGACCAGCACCGCTGGGCCGATGGGCCGGTTTTATTTTCCGGGGTTATCGGCCTTTGGACTTTTGATGTGCATAGGGCTTGTTTCTGTTTTACCGCAGAGAGCGCAGAGCACGCGGAGCGAAATCAATTCAAAAAACTCTGCGCTCTCCGCGTACTCAGCGGTGATAATTTCTATAACCGCTTTTGCGCTGGCGCTTGTTGCGCTCTTTGGCTACTTCATTCCGGCGTATGCTCAACCCAAATTGCTCGCTGCGAATACGATCAAGATCGATCAGCCGATCAACGTCACGTTCGATGGCAAGATCGTATTGATGGGCGCGGAGATCGATCGATCTTCCGTACAACCCGGCGATCCGATCCACGTCATATTGTATTGGCACGCGTTACAATCGATCGATCAAGCGTATATTGAATTTGTGCACTTGATCGATCGTGATGGAATCATCGTGGCACAACGTGACACCTGGCCGGGGCGCGGCATGTTCCCGACGGTGTTGTGGCAGGCCGGTGATACATTCGCCGATTCGTTTACACTCGATGTGCCCGAAGCCGCGTTCGCGCCGAATGATGCTAAGATTCAAGTCGGTTTGTTTGCCGATGACGGTACGCGCTTGCACGCGCTCGATGCAAGTGGCAGTGAACTCGATCAAGATGCTGTACCTTTGAATCAAGTCATGATCCTTCCGCGCCCCGGCGGCTATCCGAATCCCGTCGAAGCAAACTTCGGTGGCAAAGCCGATCTAGTTGGTTATGATATGACCGCGCGCAGTATTTTGCCGGGACAGGCCGTGACGGTCACATTATTTTGGCGGAGTCGATCGACATTCGATGCGGATTACAGTGTGTTCTTGAATGCACTGCGCCCGACTCTGCGCATCAGTGCGCAAGATACCGGCAAACCGATCAATGGACATTTCTCGACGCAAGTCTGGCCGATCGGTCGAGTAATCACCGATGTTCGTGTGTTGCAATTTCCGGTCACGGCCAAGCCCGGTCAACTCGATATGGAAGTCGGCTGGTTCCTGCCTAAAGGCGATCGATTAGATGTGCTGGGCGATGATGGGCATGTGATCGATTCGAGAATTTTATTGAGTCCAATTAGAATACAGGAGCAATAAGATGCGAATCGCAATGATTGGCCCATTTGGGCTGCGACCCAAAGGCACGATGTCTGTCCGCGCACTGCCGATGGCGCGGGCATTGGTGAAACGCGGTCACGCGGTGAAGATCGTTTTGCCGCCATGGGATCATCCCGATGATTCCGGACATTCATTTGAAGATCATGGTGTCCAAGTTGAAAATATTACGTTGCCGCGAGTGATCTCGCCGTTTTTTCAGTTCTTCACGACGAATCGACTGATCAAATCTGTGCTTGATTTCAAGCCCGATGTCGTTCATTGTTTCAAACCCAAAGCGTATGCCGGACTGTCGGCGTGGTGGCTGTGGCAGTTGAAGCGGCTGCACTTATCGAAAGTCCGTTTGGTCGTCGATAGTGACGATTGGGAAGGAGCGGGCGGTTGGAACGATTTTAAGACCACAGATGATCAATCGCGTGAGGTCAGCCGTGGTCGGTCGTCGGTGGTCGGTGGTCAGTATAATTGGTTGCAAAAGAAATTTTTCGCGCGGCAGGAACGCTGGGGCTTGCGGCACAACGATGGGATCACACTCGCTTCGCGGGCTTTGCAAACGATTGCGTGGTCAATGGGCATATTACCTGACAAGATCGGTTACGTACCCAACGGAATGCGGAATGTTGAACTCGGCACGCAGCGTGTGGTGGCCGCAGCCTCGCGGACTGCAATCTATGTTTTGTTGTACACGCGCTTCTTTGAATTCAAGATCGATCGCGTGCTGGATATCTTCAAACGCATCATCGATAAAGTCCCGCAGGCTCATCTGCTGGTAGTGGGCAAGGGCTTTCAAGGTGAAGAGCAGCAACTGATGGAACAAGCGCGATCGACCGGGTTGCACAACTCGATCGACTACATGGGCTGGGTCGATCCCGATGCGCTGCCGGGCTTCTTCGCGCAATCGCGCGTAGCGATCTATCCGTTCGATGATACGCTGATCAATCGCACGAAATGTGCGGTGAAATTGATCGATCTGCTGGCAGCCGGCGTTCCGGTGGTGGCCGATGCGGTCGGACAAAATATCGATTACATCCGTCACAACGAAACCGGCTGGCTGGTGCCGAGCGGCAATGTCAAGGCGATGGCCGACGCAGTGGTAAGCGTGATAAATGATCCGATTCATACGAAGCAAATCGGAACTGCGGCGTCGCAGGACATGCGCGATCGGTTTGATTGGGATCGATTAGCGGAATCGGTCGAGAGAATTTATCGAGGAGAGTAAACTAATCACATATTTGATGAAAAATTTTCTATGGAAGTGGGGGCCGGTCATGCTCTGGCTGGCCTTTATTTATGCCGGATCATCAGTCGGTAACCTGCCGCACGCGGAAAGCGAAGCAATCGATTCAATCATCCACCGAACCAGTCACTTGATTGAATACGCGATCCTCGGTGCACTGCTGTTGCGGGCGTTGCGTCAACATCGATCGATCGCATGGCGCGATGTGATCGTCGTCGTGATCGCGTGCGGACTATATGGCTTCAGCGATGAGTGGCATCAAAGTTTCGTTGTGGGTCGAAGTTCAGAATTGAGCGCCGTGCTGTTCGATATAGTGGGTGGCTTGATCGGGATTTGGATCTATCGGTGGTGGCAGGAGGTGCGCGGCAATTCAACCCGGGCCGGGTGATTAATCGATAGTCGCAGCGGCATTCGGATCAAACTTAAACTCTTCCGCCAGATGTTCCTCTTCCGTTTTCGGAATTTCGAATTCCGAATCCTCTTCGACGTCTTCGGTCGCTTCGCTGGGTTGTTCGGCTTTTTCGGCTGGAATGATCACGATGTCGCCGAAAGTTTGTTCCTGGAGCACTTGAATTTTGCGGCGGCGCAATAATTCCAGCACAGCTAGGAAC
>JBGQGR010000087.1:0-8503 GCA_041497495.1 Anaerolineae bacterium
ACATTGAGCGTGATCAAACTCATGCAGCCCAGTAGCAAACCGAGACCGGCGGTGCTGAAGGTGGTGATCAAGATCGTTAAGAGCAGCGCGAGAAAATCAGTGTGCGATAGATCGAGGCCCAGCAGCACCACGCCCCACGTCAAGGCGATCGCCACGCCGATCACACCGTCGACGATGTGAATCAATGCGCGGCCAACAAACATCGTCAATCGATTGGCGGGCGTGCCGAACAAATACACCAACGTGCCTTCGTTGCGATCGCCGCCGACGCTCATCGTCACGCCGAAAATACCACTGACCGCTGTGATCTGAATCGCGTTGCCGATGACAAAGAAGCTGGCGTTCGACGCGCCGCTGCCGTAAGTGCCGATGAAGGTGAAGAACAACATCTGCCACAGCGGCATGGCGACTTTCGAGGCGAGGTAGGTCTGCGGCGTGAGCCAGCGAAACAGCGCGATGTATGAGAGCACCGCGCTTTGCCAGAAGATTCTAAGGTTGTTGACAATTTTATGCATCATGAAATCTAATTCTCAATTCATACTGCACACCGCATAATTGAAACGCGAGCGATGATCGCCAAAAGCCAATTATGCATTAAGCCTCGTGCACACTGCATTCCTCACTGCATACCCAACGTCGCATCGACGCGCGCGCGATGGATCACCAATCGGAACATGCGGCCTGACACCAAAATATAGATAGCGCTAAAGGCCAGCATCACGCCCCAACTCAAGAAGACTTCATTTATATCGCCGCCGCTCGATGCGACATGCAAGGCGCGTGCCGCCCAATACGGCGCCAGTAAATAACTCAACGGGGTCGTCCAGCCGGGCAGCAAAGCGATCGGGAACAGGAAACCACCCAGGATATAGATCGGAAATTCCAAACCGTTTTGCCAGCGCTGCACATCGGGATTCAACACGAACAGCGGTGCGAGCAGCAAACCGAAACAGACGAACGAGATCACCGTGAAGATCAAGGAGACCAAGAACAACAGCGGCTGCGCGATCGTTAAATGGTAACCGAAGAAGATTGAGATCAATGCGTAGCTGCCCACCATCGACAGCAGCGATTGCAGCACGTTGGCGAGATTGCGGCCAAAGACGATCACTTGCAGCGGTGTTGGCACGCCGATGATCATCTCCAGCGTGCCGATCCAGCGTTCGAGCGTGATGCTGTTGCCACACGCGAAGAGCAGCGTGCTCCACAAACCGGTCATGCCGCTGCCGACCACCACGAAGATCGCGTACTCGCCGCCACGGTCTTGCAGCATCCACAACGCGAGCATCGCAATGATCAACGGCTGAAATAAAATGCCGAACAGAATGAAACCGTCAACCAGCGTGCTTTTAACGGTTATTTCAAACGACAGCGCGGCGACGCGCACATATTTTTTCAAGAGATCAAGCTTCACTGATACCTCCCACTAAGCGCACGTAGGCATCTTCCAATGTTGGCTCACGCACCACGACCGCGCCGACGCGCACCTCTCTAAGCGCCGACATCAGATCAGGCACGGCCGCCGATCCGCGCGGCGATTGAACCAACATGGCCTGTTTTTGATCGCGATTCTCGATCGAGACGGCATCGATACCCGGTAGTGCTTTAATCCGATCGATCGTGGCAGTTGGCACGCCGAACACTTCGATCTCGATCACCGATAAATCCTGCACGTGCTTTTTCAAGCCTGCGGGCGTGTCGAGCGCGATGATCCGGCCATGATTGATCACGCCGATGCGCTGACACAACGCATCCGCTTCAAACATATAGTGGGTTGTCAGCAAGATCGTTTTCTTTTGCGCCTGCAGATCGAGGACAGTCTGCCGCATTTCGCGCGCCGCCACGGGATCGAGTCCGATCGACGGCTCATCGAGGAACAGCACTTCGGGATCATGCAGCAACGTGCGCGCGATGTGCAAGCGCTGCTTCATGCCGCGCGAGTAGCCTTCCACTTTTTCTTTGCCGCGATCGGCCAAGCCGACGAGTTCAAGCAAATACGGAATGCGTTTCTTCGTTACTTCCGGATCCATCTGATACAGCGCCGCGAAATAACGCAGATTATCGATCGCGCTTAAGCGCCAGTACAAGCCGCGCTCGCCGCCGAAGATGAAGCCGATGCGCGGCCGAATCTTATCGGCTTGATCGACCACGTCGAAACCCAAGACCCTGGCGCTGCCGCCGGACGGGATCATCAGCGTGGCCAACATCTTCACCGAGGTCGTTTTGCCCGCGCCATTCGGACCAAGCAAACCGAACAACTCACCGGGCTGCACTTCGAACGAGACGTCGTCCACCGCGACCACTTCTTTGATCGAGCGCCGGATCACGCCGATGTTGGTCTTGAACAGCCGCCGTAAATTTTTGACTTCGATTGCAGGCATGTTGAGTGCGCCGTGAGAAAAGTAAACCCGACTTAGGCGAATAAGCGGGTTTATGAATTACTTTTATTGTACAACAGACTTCGATCGAGGGGTAGAACGAGACCTTAAAATTTATCAGTGTAATCCGTGTTAGCCGTGGTTATAACACTTCATCGCCGCCGCAACGCCGGCACCCATTTCGAATTTATAACCGCAGCCCGCTAAACCGATCTCCAGCGCACCGATCGTTGCCAGCAGATCGCCGATCGAGGTCGAGCCCATGTGGCCGATGCGGAAGTATTCCGTTCGGATCTGCGGATGCAAACCGCCGGCAATGATCGCGCCCGCAGCTTCAACGCGCGGCGGCAGATCGGCCGAAGTCACGCCTTGCGGATAACGCGGCGCACTCAATGTGTGCGCGGCACAGTCTTCATTTAATGGAACTTGACCCAAGCCCAACGCTTTGATCGCCGCTTGCATCGATCGACTCAACTTGCGATGCCGCTCCACTCGCGCGTCCAAGCTTTCCTTTAATATCTGATCGAGACTGACATTCAACGCCCACACCAAATTTACCGCAGGCGTGCCGAAGTAACCAACCTTGCGCGCCTCGTACGCTTCCAAGACTGGCAGCCAGTTGTTCCAATCGGCGTAGTAATTCATCACCGGTGATTCGCGTCTGCGCAGCGCTTCGATCGCGCGCGGTCCGGCGACGAGCAGCGCCAAGCCCGGCGGAACACCGATCGCTTTTTGCGACGCGGTCAGCGCCACGTCGATGCCCCATTCGCTCATTCTGAATTCTTCGCCGGCGATCGAACAGACGCCATCGACGACGATCAGCGTTTCATATTTGCGCGCCAGTGCCGCCAACGCTTTCACATCGTTGATCACCGCGGTCGATGTATCGACATGCGTCACGGTCATCACTTTGAATCGATCTTTCTTCAGCGCCGCTTCTACTTCCTCGATCGTGGGTCGGCCGCCGATCGGCCCGCGCAGCTGCGTCACCGTTGCGCCGTACCTTTCAAGGATCGATCCAAATCGATCGCTGAAGTAACCGGTATTCACCACCAGCGCTTTATCGAACGGTTCGATCAAGTTCGCGCCCGCCGTGTCCATCGCTAATGTGCCGGAGCCCGCGATCACGATCGGCTGGCCATCATCCGACAGCCACACCCTGCGCATCTTCTCCAACGCCTGGCCGAAGACATCGATGAAGTTCGCGGCGACATGGCTCGTCGTCGGCAGACTCATCGCCGCCAGCACTGCTGGATCGAATTCGATCGGGCCGGGGATCATCAACAACGTTCGATCTTTCATGATGTTTGTCCTTTTGATCTAAAAATTTCAGACCTAGTATAAGCCTAGAATAATTACGGAGCAACTCCCCATTCGCTTATCGCCCATCGAGTATAATAACTTTACAGCGTTTCTCTCCGCACACGTTCACGTGAGAAGTCAACGGTGCAGTTCATCGCTAAGCGGGGGCGTGTCCAGAGGCACGCATGACATACAACCGCTTCCAGCAATTCAATTTATCCGCCGCAACTGTTCCTCACCACTCAATATTCCACCCGCTGATCAACCGATCTCAATGTGTACCGATCGAGTAAGCAGACAGCCATATCTCTTTGCTCAGGAGGAATGAAGTATGAATCGACGAGAATTCTGTCGCCAGATGGTCGTCGTTGGTGGAACGGTGATGCTGACGCCTGTGATCGATGCCTGCACGCGGATCGAAGCGGTGCTGACCACCTCCGTGCCTACAGCAACATCTGTCCCGCCTGCGCCGACTTCGACTATCACTCCTAATCCGACCCCGACGCCACAGCCTCATCAAGAATCGGCGCTGGCTAAGATCGCCTTAGTCAAAACCGGAGATCGTGCGGCAGGCGTGCGCCGCGCGATCGAACTGCTCGGCATCAACCCTATTCACGGCAATCGAGTTTTGCTTAAGCCTAATCTCAACAGCGCGGATGCAGCACCGGGCTCAACTCATCCTGAGGTACTGCGGACACTCGTCACTGAGTTGTACGACATGGGCGCGCAGACGATCACGTTGGCCGATCGAAGCGGCATGGGCGATACGCGCAGCGTCATGCAGCAGACAGGTGTGATCGATCTGGCTCAGGAACTTGGGTTCATGACGATGGTGCTCGATGATCTGCCGGAAAGAGATTGGATTGTTCAGCAATCGGAAGACTTTCATTGGTCCCGCGGCTATGCAGTGCCTAAGCTATTGCTGGAGGCTGAATGCGTGGTGCAGACGTGTAATTTGAAAACGCATCGTTACGGCGGGCACTTCACGTTGTCCCTGAAAAATTCGGTCGGGTTGGCTGCTAAAACGGTGAGCAGCGGCAGCTATAATTACATGCAGGAGCTGCACAACTCGCCGCATCAACGGCACATGATCGCCGAGATCAATGCTGCTTACTCGCCGAGCCTGATTGTGATGGACGGCGTCGAAGCCTTTGTGAGCGGTGGGCCGGATCAAGGCAAGAAAGTCGACTCTGAAGTGGTGCTGGCTGGAACCGATCGCATCGCGCTGGATGCGGTGGGTGTTGCGATTTTGCGTCTGTTTGGGACAACGCCAGAGGTGAGCCGTGGCGGAATCTTTGAGCAGGAGCAAATTGCGCGAGCAGTCGAGCTGGGGCTGGGCATAGACTCGCCGGATAAGATCGATTTCATCACCGACGACACCGCCAGTCAAGCTTATGCCGAGAAGATTCGAAAGACCTTAATGCTGTAACTCGACACGCTCACGCCGAATGAAAACATTGCACTAATCCCTATGCAAACATGATCAGTGCATCGATACCGCCGGAAAATATGTGCCCAACCGATTTCGCGCCCACCACTGCCCGGTCGCAGCCGACGTGGCTGGATCAGTGAAGTGATAATTGTAGATCGACGCGCGAATATATTTGGGGGGCGCGTTCGGAAATGGATTGTCCTCCAATAACGCTAAAACCTCAGGCTGAAAATTGTGGGTTGTTTTCAAACTCATGCAAATAAAAATCAGCCGCAGCCCCGCGAGTTTATTTGATTGCCAGTAGTTTTAATTGAGAAACAAGCATCCACTTGGTTTGGATTTGATTTGTTTTTCATCGCGACGATCGATCGCGCGGATATTTTTTGATGATCTGTGCCTTTCGCAAACGATGTTGTTGAATTTCCAACGAGTTTCAAACACTGCAGATGATATTCGTCGCAAATTTTTTCGCATTTGTATATTGACAGCGACAGTGTTTCTGTCGTATATTATTCTTTAATGATGATCATATACCCAATCCCTCGCGCTTTCAATCAGCAGACTAAATTCTTCTGCCAGTGTGCCGACACATGGAGCTAAATCATCCGCAGTTCAATCAACGCACACTCATCTACACTGATCATTCGACACATTCAACCAAACGCACAACGGGCCGGCAGTGTCTGGCGGTGACGCTGCCACGCTGTGCAGATCGAGCAGCATGCAGCACTTGAAGACTACCCATCTGCAGTCAAGAGAAATAGTATGAGCAGCAAAATTGGTGTGCACAGCATTATCGGTCCGCGCAACGGCTTCGGCGATTTTCTACAGCGCATCGCTGGCGCCGGACAATCACTGGCCGTTGTTAAATGCGTGGATGATTTTGGCGCCGCCTTTGAAGCCAAGAAAATTGTGCCGAATGTTTTTACGGTCGGCCGCATCAACGACACACCCGGCGCGGATATGCAGGCCTTCGAGCCGATGACACCCAACGGCTACATGGATGCGCGCAGGGTCGCGGCTTGGTATTACGGTTTGTGCAAACCGATTTGGAATGCCAACAAACGCTGGATCGATGCGTGGGAAACCTTCAACGAATTCTCCGCGCACTGGAGCTGGCAGGGCGAATTCTATATGGCGCTGATGGATCTTGCCGAACGCGATGGCTTTAAGCTGGTGCTCTACGCCTGCTCCAGCGGCAATCCGCCGGATGCCTGCACGGTTTTCCAAATGCTGCCGGCTTTGCGCGCGGCAAAACAGCGGGGTCATTATTTATCACTGCACGAATATGGCAATGTCGGCAATGACATTCCCACTCTACGCGGCACCGAACCGTATCACGCCCTGCGCTATCGTCAATTGTATGAATCGATCTTGATCCCTAACCAGGCTGATCCGCCGTTGATCATTAGCGAGTGCGGCCAAAATGGCGGCTCGACGTTTCCCGGTACGCAAGTCTTCATCGACGACATCGAATGGTACGACGCCAATCTGCGCCAAGATCCATATGTGATCGGCGCGACGATGTTCACCTTGGGCAATTGGGCTGGTGCAAATTTTCAAGCGGCGCTGCCGGCCTTGGCAGATTATATCGCCTCCACGTTGCCTGCCCCCAAGCCGCAGCAGCCCCTTACCCCACCATATGTATTTGGCGATCCGCCGATGTTTATTCCAGAACTCCTGCATCTGCGCGGCACACCGCGCACACAGTATCAGCGCATCTATGTGCTCTTGCCCAACGAGCCAACAACCAATGAAGGCAATGGGCGAACGACGGCCTGGATTCGCGCCTTTCTCGATAGTGGCATCGCGGCGCGCTTTCGGCTCACCTTCGGCTTTTCAGCGGATGACGCCGGCATCGGCGATCTGGATCACCGTCATGTGTTCGCGGTGAATCCCAGTGCCTGGGGCGGATCACTGTCCGATTTTTTTGCCAAGCATTACCACGGTGTTGATTATTACTCGATCGAGGTGAGCTCGCCCGACGAGCTGCGGGATACATTAGCCAAGCGGCTGACACCGCCTTAATCGATCGATCAACCGATCGGGTTACAGCTAACGCGCGAGAGCTGAATCGAATGAATAACGATTTTTTGCAACAAGCCATCGATGCCATCAAGTCCGGCCATGCCGCAACCGGTAAACGCCTGTTGATCGGCGTCCTGCAAAACGATCCGTATAATGAGACGGCCTGGCTGTGGATGTCCAGCGTTTACACCGCGCTCGATCAACGCCGCATGTGCCTGCGGCGTGTGTTGGAGATTAATCCGTCGAATGAAACGGCTAAACGCGGACTGGCCAACCTTGATCCATCCACTTCATTGCCAACGGTGCGCAGCTACGCCGGCTCGAATGCAGCCCAAGCGGACGTCATCGTGCCCATGACACCGGTCAATCGCCCGAATTGGAGTGAGCCGGATAAACTGCTCGTCACACGTCGCTGGTTCTTTTTTCTCGTTGCGACGGTCGGCGCTCTTTGGGCGGCGCTGATTACGTGGGTATTCTTTACACCGTCGCTCGATCTGCCGGCGCAGCCGCTGCCCGTAGGCGCGAATTTGCTTGATGTATTCGCGCCGCTCTTTGTCGCTTCGGCAGCGATCGAGCGTTTCTTGGAAACCATCTTCAACGTGATTGAAAACAGCTGGCATACCTTGATCGCCTACTTTGGCCGCGGGCTGCGGTGGTTGAAAAGTGCCGAGGCTGAAGTCGAACGATCGCGCCAGTGGCTGGCCGACGTTTCCAATTTCTACAATGCCGAGCTCAATCATCTCGGCATCGATCCGGCGACGGCGGGCGGCACCGCCACGGTGAATGCGATGCTGCGCCTCAACTCGCTGGAAGCAATGCTAACAGCGGCACGTCAGCGCTTGGATAACGCCGAGAAACAGATGAATGACCTGACCGAATCGAGCAGCTACAAGACTGCGAAGGCTACGGCCTCGATTATTTTGGGGCTGATGCTCGGCGTGATCACCGCTAAATTCGCGGTCTTGCAAATGTTTGCCTTACTGGGCATCAATGCCGTGCCGACCAAGATCGATATCTTCATTACCGGCTTGATCATTGGCAGCGGCTCTTATCCTGTTCATTCACTGGTCGGCCTGCTGCAGCAATTCAAGGACGTAGTGGACAGCACTCGCCGCGCGCCAAAACCGATCGAGTCAAAGTAACCAGTCGTCGACGAGGAGAAATTTTTATGGCAGAGCTTTCCCGTAAAGAACTGATCCTGGCTTTGCTCAGCGCCGGCGATCATCCCCGGTTGTCCGGCCTCGATTTGTCGACGCTCGATCTGTCCCTGCTCGATTTGCACGGTGCGCGGATCATTTTGGCCAACCTTATGCGCGCCGATTTGCGCGGCGTGAATTTGAGCGAAGCGAACCTGACTGAATCG
>JBGQGR010000088.1:0-8492 GCA_041497495.1 Anaerolineae bacterium
CACGCACCATATCGTTCAGGCCCGCGATCAGATTCTTACTCTGGAACCGCTGTGGCCGCAGATCGAGAATGTAGTTGCGGATGTCGCGGATCACATCATTCAATCCGCCGATCGATTGCTTCAGCCGATCGCGCGCCACCGACGGCTGTTCTTCCATCAAGAGATCGACGTACTCCAGCGTCAAGCCCACCGCGTAGATCGATTGAATGATCCCGTCGTGCAGATCCATCGCAATCCGATCGCGCTCTTCCAACACGGCCAACCGCTGCACCCGTGCATACAAATGTGCATTTTCAATCGCGATGGCGGCATGTGCGGCCAGCATCACAATCAAGCGCTCGTCCTGATCGGAAAATTCATCCGCGCCGAGCTTATCGCTCAGATACAAATTTCCGAGCAGCTTGCCTTTTGAAATAATCGGCACGCCCAGAAAACTGATCATGACCGGATGCTGTTCGGGAAAACCGCTGAAGCGCGGGTCATCCTGCAATCTCGGAATGCGAATCGGTTTCGGCTCGCGCAGCAACAGCCCCAGCAGACCGCGCCCAATCGGCAGATGTCCCATGTGCTTGACGGTGGCCTCATCGATGCCGGACACGATAAACTGCTCAAGTCCGCCCGCTTGATCCGGCACACCCAGCGCCGCATAAGTTGCGCCCACCAGCCCGCGCGCCAGATCGGTAATCTGCTGCAGCACGCGATCGAGCGACAGCTCGGCCGTAATCGTCATCGTCGCTTCGTGCAGCGCTTCCAATTGCGCGCTCAAGCGCCGCTCGTCTATATCGTCTTTGAAGGTCGTCATCGCTCCACCCGCGCTGATTATAACATGCCGACTCGTGTTACAATTCGCTCATGCCGATGTTGAAACGTGGTGCTCATTTCATTTTTTGCCTGACGATCGGGCTCAGTTCGATCGTATTCTTGATCGGTTGTTCGTCCAACCCGATTGTTCCTTCGGCCCCGACGATCAATGCCGCCGCGCCGATCCTGCCCACACGCACGATCGAGCCGGTGCCTGTCACGCCGACTCCCGCGCCAACCATCGCGCCGACGCGTGAAGCGGCGACAAGTTACTACTTGGACGGCGTGCATGCGTATGCCACCGGCCATTACACTTCCGCACTGCTCAGTTTCACACAAGCCGCGCAACTTGATCCGAACAACGCGCTGATCTATATGAGCCGCGCCGCAGTATATCAAGGCCTCAAAGATTTTGACGGCGCCCTCGCCGATTACACCCAAGCCATTCAACTCGATCCGAAGAATGTGGCTGCGTATGAAAATCGCGGCGAAGTGTATGCCCAGCGGAAACAATTTGATCTGGCGTTGAAAGATATGGACTATGGGCTCATTCTCACACCGGATGAACCTTCGGTGTATGTAAATCGCGGCCGCGTGATTCAGACTTCGGGTGTCATCACGGCGGCCATCAACGATTATTCACACGCCCTGCAGATCGATCCGAATTACGCCCCGGCTTATTTTTATCGCGCGCTGGCGTACATCAACACCCGGCGACCCGATCAACAGACGGTCGATCTGCGCGCCATCAACGATCTCAGCGCCGTCATCGGCTTGCAACCGGACAACATCGATGCCTACCTCGCCCGCGCCGCGGCTTACGTGGCGGGCGGCGATCTCGATCACGCCTTGGCCGATTACACACAAGCGCTCACGATCGATCCGGAAAACATCGAAGCGCTGATTCAACGTGGGCATTTGCATGATGCTCGCCGTGAATTTACAGCGGCTCTCCAAGATTTGAATCAAGCCTTGCTGCTTGAACCGCAAGCCTTTGACGCTTTGTACAATCGCGGCCTGACCTACCTCGATCAGAATCAGACCGATCGGGCGATCAATGACTTCACCGCCGCCATCGCGATCGATGCCAGCAGTTGGCGCGCTTTTCTGCAGCGCGGCCTCGCCTACGAAAAGAAAAACAATCGCACGTCAGCACTGTCGAATTTGAAAGCCGCGCTTGCGTTGACGACAACTCCAACCGACAAAGCGATAGTTCAAGCGGAGATTGATCGATTGAAGTGATGCGTACTACGTGATGCGTGAAAGTCCGCGTCATTGCGAGCCGCGACCCTGCACAAAGCAGGCAGGGCCTTCGGGCGGCGAAGCAATCTCAGCACTTATAAGAGATAGATTGCTTCGTCGGCATAACGGCCTCCTCGCAATGACGCGCAAGGTAGTGCTGATCATTATCGTTAGGATCAAATCAGAAATCAAAGATCAGAGATCAAAAATGAAGAAGAAAATCCTCCTCCTCGACGGCCACTCACTCGCCTACCGCGCCTTCTACGGACTGCCCCTTTATGATCAAAGTGGCCGTCCGCGTTTCTCGACGAAGCGCGGCGAGTTCACCAACGCGATCTATGGCTTCGCATCGATGATGTTCAAAGTTTGGAGCGACGAACAGCCGGACTACATCGCCGTGGCGTTCGATAAGGGCCGCACTTTTCGCGATGACAAGTTCGCTGCCTACAAAGGCACGCGCTCCAAGATGCCCGACGAGTTGATCCCACAGATCGATCGAATTGTGCAGCTCGTCGAAGCCTTCGACATCCCGGCGATCACAGCGGAAGGTTACGAAGCCGATGACATTCTCGGCACGCTCGCCAAACGCGCGGCGGCGGATGGCATTGAAGCATTGATCGTCACGGGCGACACTGATGCGTTTCAATTGATCGGTCCGCGCGTCAAAGTATTCACATCAGGCCGCATGTGGAGCGATACATCGATCTACGACGAAAAAGCCGTCAAAGAACGCTACAGTTTGAAGCCGATTCAGTTGATCGATTTCAAGGCGTTGAAAGGCGACACCAGCGACAATGTGCCCGGCGTCAAAGGCATCGGCGAGAAGACCGCGCAGCAACTCTTGGAACAATATGGCACGGTCGAAAATATTTACAAGCATCTGGACAAGATCGAACCGGCGCGCGCCAAGGCTGCGCTCGAAGCCAATCGCGACATGGCCTTCTTGAGCAAAGACCTCGTCACCATTCGCACCGATATTCCGATCAAAGTGAAGTGGGACGATTGCTCGGTGCACACTTACAATCGCAGCAAGGTCGAGGCGCTGTTTGACGAATTGGAATTCCGCACGCTGCGCAATCGATTGCCGAAAGGCGGCGAAGCGTCGAAAGAAGAATCAACTGTGGGGGCGAGCCTAAGTGCTCGCCCAACCGATGCACAGCAAATATCGATGTTCGGCGATGACTCTTCTAAGGCTGCCCGACCAACGACAAAAAACGGAATCGCGCCGGTACCGAAAAAAAACTCGATCACAAAGACCACGATCGTTCAAGACGAGGCCGCTTTAAAATCTTTAGCCGCCGCGTTAAAGCAAGCCGATGTGGTGGCGTTCGATACGGAAACCACATCGACCGATCCGCTGCTGGCGTCGATCGTCGGGATATCGATCGCCGATCGAGTGGGCGCAGGCTACTACATTCCGATCGGACATGCGGCCGGCCAGCAACTTCCGATCGAGCTGATCGTCCGATCGATTAAACCGATCTTCGAAAGCAAAGACATCGCCAAGGTCGGCCACAATGCCAAGTTCGATCTCGCGGTGCTGCAGCGCATCGGCATCGACGCGCGCAACGTGACGTTCGATACCATGCTAGCCGCGTTCTTGATCGAGCCGGGGTCAGCGATCGGGTTAAAGAAACTCGCCATGTCGCAGTTGCAGATCGACATGACCGAAATCACGGAGTTGATCGGCACCGGTAAAAAACAAATCAGCATGGATCAAGTTGCGATTGAAGATGCCGCACCGTATGCGGCCGCCGATGCCGATGTGACGCTGCGTTTGATGCAGAAGCAAGAACCCGCATTGAAAAAGTTGGGCTTGCGAAAATTGTTTGACGAGATTGATATGCCGCTGCTGCCCGTGCTGCTCGATATGGAACTGGCCGGGGTGAAGATCGATGCAAACTTTTTGAACAAGATGTCGCTGCGATTGGAAAAACGGCTGAGCGAGATTGAAAAAGAAATCCACGCGATTATTGGCTTTGAATTCAATATCAATTCACCCGCACAGTTAGGTGATGCGTTGTTCGGTAAGCTGGGCTTGAAAGCACCGGGGCAACGCACGACTGCGACTGGAAAAGTTTCCGTCGCGGCTGATGTGCTTGAATCGATGCGAGGCATGCACGAAGTTATCGATTTAGTTTTGGAGCACCGGCAGTTGTCGAAGATCAAAGGCACGTATCTCGACGCGCTGCCGAAGTTGATCAATCCCGAAACGGGCCGCGTGCATACCTCGTTCAATCAAACCGGCGCGGTTAGCGGACGCGTCGCATCGCAAGATCCAAATTTGCAAAACATTCCCATTCGCACCGATCTGGGCCGCGAAGTGCGGCGCGGCTTTATCGTCGAAAAAGGCCACGTGATGATCGCCGCCGATTATTCGCAAGTGGAGCTGAGGATCGCCGCGCACATCGCTAACGATCCGGGTTTGCGCGTCGCGTTCGCCGCAGGCGAGGATATTCATCGCGCGACGGCGGCCAAAGTGCTGGGAATTCCATTGGACAAAGTCACCGGTGATCAAAGATCGTTCGCGAAAAGAGTAAACTTCGGCTTGCTGTATGGCATGGGTACGCAATCGCTGGCGCAGCAGGCCGGCATCTCGATGAAAGAGGCGCAGAAGTTTGTCGATGCGTATTTCAGCGGCTTCCCGAATATCCGCAAGTATATCGATGACACCAAACGCAAAGCGAATGAAATTGGCTACGTCGAAACGTTATTAGGCCGACGTCGTTATTTTCCGATCTTGAAAACCGAAACACGCGATGCGCGGACCAACATCATGCAGCGGGCCGCCGAACGTGAAGCGATCAATCATCCGATTCAAGGCACTGCGGCCGACATCATCAAAATCGCGATGATTAATATTCATGCCGCGTTGAAGAAGAAAAAGATGGAAACCCGCTTGATCCTGCAAGTCCACGACGAGTTGATCCTCGAAGCGCCGAAGGATGAAGCCGACGAAGCAGCCAAGTTGGTGAAGAAGTTAATGGAGAATGCCTACGACCTCGATCCGGCGTTGAAGGTGGAAGTCGGTCTGGGACAGAGTTGGGACGAGGTATAGAGCAGCTGATAAGTGACGAGGGCTAAGTGAAATTTAGATTTCGTTTTAGGCGAGATTTGAGATCGTATATGGATGGGTCCGCAACCCGAATCCCTAATCCGCGACCAACGAATTGTTGCAGCTCCACCAATTGCCAGCCAGTTTAAGCTCATTGTGGGAAGATAAATCGTCGAGATTGAGATGAACTTTGACAGCGGATTAATGCTCAAAACAAAAGCGCGATCTATGATTGCTGGGTGGCTCATTCGATCGATCGTCGGCTCTATCGTCTACGGATCGATCATCTTCCTCTCAGCCGGGACATTCAATTGGCTGTGGGGCTGGGTCATGCTCGGCATCCTCGTCAGCGTGATGATCGTTCAACCGTTGATGCTGATGCACATCAATCCCGTAGTGTTGATCGAGCGTGAGAAAAGTTTTTGGACTCAAGGCGTGAAACGTTGGGACAAATGGATCATGACCATCGCCGGCGGCTTGATGCCGCTGCCGTGGATCATCGCCGGACTGGATGTTCGATTTCACCGGCCAACGTCGATGCCGTTCCTCGTGCACATCGGCGGATTGATCTTCGTCGTGATCGGACATGCGCTGTTTTTATGGGCGATGGCAGCTAATGCTTTTTTCTCGCAAGGGGCTCGAATCCAATCGGAGCGCAATCACCAAGTTGTAGCTAACGGGCCCTATCGATTCGTGCGGCATCCCGGCTACGTTGGTGTCATCCTGTATTCGATCGCGACACCGTTTTTGCTCGGATCGATGTGGGCATTAATCCCTGGAATCATGTCCGCGATCTTGTTTGTGGTGCGAACTCGTTTGGAAGATAAAATGCTGATGGCAGAATTGTCGGGCTATGAAGAATTTGCGCGGCAAATTCGCTATCGATTAGCACCGGGTGTCTGGTGATCGCTGAACTGCATAAACATGTATAATAACATCAGCCATTGAGCCGCCTAATCATTACGTTTAAGGAGCTTATCGAACTGATCCAACCGTAATCGTCACACCGCCTGGGGAGGTGCCCGATGTTTAATACACTTTCGTTCACGAAGACTGCACGCGGATTGATCGCAGTGCTGTTTGCAGTGTTGATGTTGGCAGTGCTGTTGTTGCTTCGCTTTGCGCCCGCATCTGCCCAACACTCGCCCGCGAGCCATTCGCCCGATCGTCTCTCGATCACCTCGCCTTTAAGTGTCACCTCCGCTTACACTATTTATATTCCGCTCGTTTTAAATAACGCAGGCCCGCCGATCATCTCGTGCTTCACGGCTGTCCCATCAAGTGTTGCGCTAGGTCATCACAGTTCGCTCAATTGGTGCACAACCGGTGCGATAAGTCTGACGTTGACGCCCGGCATTACGACGAGTGTTGGCTTTGTTACAGGCACGAATACCATTGTGACGCCGACTTCGTCCACTCACTATGTGTTAAGGGCCTTTAACGATTTCGGCATCACGCAGCGCACGACAACGATCACAGTGACGGGCGGCGGGCCGTGCGGCAACATCGGCGTCGTTCAAGCGTGGGAAGGCACTCTCGGCTTTTCGTACGGCAAGACTGGATCAGATTCAAACGAATCTATATCCATGCAGCATGGCGGCAACGTGTCATTTCATATTGAGCAATCCAGCAGCGGGCCGGGCGGTGTAAGTTGGATCGGTTTCGGGACAGGCAATGTAAACATCGACGATAAGCACATCAGCTATGGCACACCCGATCAAGTCTCGACCCTCGTCGGTAGCAGCGCACCTATTACATTGGTACAGGGCATCGAAGAACATTCACGAGTGGCATTGAATATTCGTTACTCCGATTGTACATACAACTTCTCGTTCGATCCGTACGTCGAAGCGACTGAAACCGATCCGAGCACTCCGCCCTTCCAGATCGAGACCACTGTCGGATCGATCCGCAGTGACAATCGCGCATTAAGCGGCGGCACCAGCGGCACGGCTAACTTCCCGGCTCATTCGGAAGTCTGGGGATATAGTCACACTAGCGAAGCTTACTTCCCACCCTGGCCAATTACGACTGGATTCGGTCCATTTCCTAACGAAGCGAGTCTGGGTTCGGCCAGCGTTCAATGGAGTTTCAGCCAAGCGCCATAAGTTCGCGACAACTTGCCGAGGCTATGGCTGAATACTGAGTTCTGACCGAAACTTTTGCGTGGTTGTTCAACGACAATAGTCCACAATCTTCGGAAACTGCGTTGCCGCTTCAGCCAGCCGCACGATCGATCCAATGGGATGCAGGCTCAACAGCACTCGATTCGCGCGGTAAGAGGTCGCAATCGTCATGCCGACCACACGGCCTGTGTATTCACTGACGAACGGCGAGCCGCTCATGCCGCTCGGATCGAACGAATCATCCATCAACACCAGCACGGCGGTGATATCGACTGATTGAACCGTGCCCTCGAAAATTTTTCGCCCGTCCTGCCCGTCGCCCAAGCCACTGAACAACGCCACTCGTTCACCGGGCTGCGGCGCGCCACGCGGATCGGGCTGCAGGACAAGTGATCGATCGATCGAAGCCATGTCGATCGGCTTAAGCAGCACGTAATCGATGGTCATATCTTCGCCCGATCGCGCGACGCCAGGCGTACCCCACAGTGTATCGAAGATTGCCACATAACCCGATCGGTTGACGACGCCGAACGCGATCCGCTGCAACGGCGTGGCAGTATTGTTGAACGACAGACTGTGTGCGGTCGTCACACCGATCAAGCTGCCGCCATTCAGTTGCAACACAAATCCACAACCAACGCCAAAGTCAGAATCGCCGTAGCGGGCAAATTCCATCAAGCCGCCGGGGCCGATCGGCAGTTCACCACGCGGCGCGAGGATCACCGGTGGCGGCGGGGTCGGATCGAGCGGGCGGAAGGCGGGATCGGTTGTGCGCAGCCATATGCCCATAACAATGAGCGTCAGCGCCAATGCAATGATCGATCCGCGCAAAATAAATCGCAGGTTCATGCGGCAATTATCGTCCGATTATCCAGATCAGCCAATCATTCAATGCGTCGGCCGCGCCGTTGCTGATCGGGAGTTTGCGTGTTTTGTTACCCTTGCTCTTAGCGATCTTGAGTGTACCCACTTCGGCGTGATAGTCCGCAAGGTGAGTGCGCACACCTCGGCATGCCGCAATCCACCAGCCCACAATAAGGCGACGATCGCCGCGCGCGCGGTGCGTGGCAGCGGATACACTCCAATGTACAGCGCGCGGACCGTCAGCTTCAAGCCCATGTTAGACACCACCTTCGGGCTCAATGGCGACGATCCGGTTGGCCCGAGGTGCGATGTAGACGCGGTAGCGCGCGTCGCTCTGCACGTGCCAGAAGTGCACGGGGAGACTGAAGGAACGGCCGGCGATGACGAGGTACCAGCCTGCTCGC
>JBGQGR010000089.1:0-8473 GCA_041497495.1 Anaerolineae bacterium
GATCGCCAGCCCGGCAAACAATACTGCGGCGACGCCTAAACTGCCGCCGCGAAATTTGATGCGGCCTAACGGATAGCCGATCGCCGCGACGGCGAACAATAACAAAAGTGGATTATCGATGAGGAGTTGAATCATGATGAGGCAGCCATGAGGTTTGCCGCTGACAGTTTATGAACTGCGTACAATAAGATTATAGCATTGCTATCGACGCGAACAGGTATAATACTGACTATCCTTCACCGGAATACGCACCATGGCTAATCCGTTACGAAATCCGTTGACACCCACCTACCTCCAAAACCTGTTCAAGCTCGCGCGGGGCAACCGGAACCTTGCGCCGCGGTTGGCGGTGTATTACATCACGCTGCAATGCAACTTGAACTGCGCCTATTGCGAGGACTTCGGCTCGCGGCGCAATCATCAGGTCACGCCCAATCCATCGATCGAAGATGCGAAACAAATCCTGCGTGTCATCCGATCGGGATTTTCGCGCTTGTGGATCACGGGCGGCGAGCCGTTGACCCATCCGCGAATTTTGGATTTATTGACCTACGCGCGAAAGGATTTGAACTTCCGCGAGATCAGTTTGATCACGAATGGGACACTGCTTAAAGATGTTATTGCGAGGGGCAAAAGCGACGCAGCTATCTCCATGCAAAACACGGAGATGGCTGCACGTCCTTCGGATGCTCGCCATAACGGTTCATTGTTTTCCTTTTTAGACCGGCTCATCATCAGCCTCGACTCCCTTGACCTGCGCGCGTTGAGTCTGGTCAGCCTGCCGAATATCCATGCGGAGAACGTCATCACCAACGCGCGTGAAGCTGCCAAACTGCAAAAGACTCACGATTTCAAGTTGTCGCTCAATGCAGTCATCACGCCTGAGACACTCTCAAGCATGGATGATCTGCTGGATTTCTGCATCGAAAACGACATCTGGCTTTCGCTCTCGCCGCAAGCGGTGAACAATTTACCGCGTTATGAGCTGGTCACCTCCGACGAATATCGTGCGTTCATTGTAAAAGCCATCGCGCTCAAAAAACGCGGCGCGCCGATCCTGGGCAGCTGTTCGTATTTGAAAACGCTCATCAACCAAACGCCTTACGAATGTTACCCAACCCTTGTTCCGCGCATCATGCCCGATGGCTGGCTGGCGTATCCCTGCCGACCAATGGAAAAAGCGGGTGGAGAACAAGGCGGGCGCGCGGTCAATTTGCTCGATGTCAACACTTGGGCTGAAGCCTGGACACAGGCCATTCAAGCATACGGCGAAGCGCCGACTTCCTGCGTCTCATGCTTTCAACAATGCTATGCCGAACCCTCGTTGATGCAGGCGCGTCCGTTTGAATACTTGAGCGAAAAATTACGCGGGGTGGATCTCAGCGCTTATGCCCCGGGATAATGAATTTGATGTCATCATCATCGGCGGCGGTGTTGCGGGGTTAAGCGCGGCGCTGCATCTCGCCGAACGCGGCCTGCGCCCGGTCATTCTCGAAGCGGATGAAAAATTTATTGGCGGTCGTTTAGCGGGCGGCGAAAATATTCAGGTTGGGAATTACACCTTTCGGCTCGAACACGGCGTGCATGGCATCTGGTCGCAGTATCGCAATTTGCAAGCTATGCTCGCGCGTCACAACCTGCGCCCGGTGTTTATCCCCGCGCAGGAAGAAACATGGATCCATCGCGACGGAAATTTTACAGGTATGGCTCCCGTCGGCTCCGCCCTGCGCCGCACGATCATCCCGCCGCCTTTTCATTACCTGCAATTATTTTTGCGCCGCAAATTCTTGGGGATGCTCCGTCCGCGCGATCTGATCTCGTTGTTCAACGTCTGGGCGGGATTGATCATGGCGGTGGGAATCGATCCCCTCGCGGAGAATCAACCGATGGACGGAATAACGCTCGGCGGCTTGACACGGAAATGGTCACCCGCGCTGAAATCGTTCTTCCTCGGATTGGCGCGCAACGGACTTTCGTCTCATCCCGACGAAGTGTCCATCTCAGGGTTTATCAGCTTTTTGCGATTTTATACACTGCTGCGCCGTGACGCGTGGATGTTCTCTTATCTGCCCGATGACGGCGGGACGAGCATTTGCGAACCGCTTGGGGAGAGGATAAAACAACTTGGAAGCAGCGTCCAACTCGGGTCGCGTGTGAAGCGGGTTGCCAGCGAGGGTGGCTCATGGCTCGTTACGCAGGAATCGAATCAAGGCGAGGAATCCATCCGCGCGAAAGAGGTCATCCTGGCAACTGATCCCAATAACGCCAGGAAAATTTTACGCGCAAGTTTTGGCGAAGAGATTGATGATCTGTTTTTTCCGCGCGCGTTATCAAATGCGATTGTGCGCTTATGGTTTGACGTGAAGCCGCGCAACATTCCCGAAGCGGGAATTTTCACGGGCGATTTCACCCTGCATAATTACTTCTGGCTAGATCGTTTGTATAACCCGTACCGCCGTTGGTCGCGTGAAACGGGTGGCAGCGCGTTGGAGGCGCATATTTATGGTCCGCCTGAGACGATTGCTCAGCCCGACGCAACTTTGCTCACGCAAGCCATCGCGAACGTCCAGCAGGTGTGGCCCGAGCTGCGCGGGCATTCAACCAAGCAGCATTTGCAACGGAATGCGGAAGTTCATACATTGCCGTCTGTTGGCGCGAAGGAAAAGCATTTGGGAACAGTGACGCCGTGGGAAAATCTATTCTGCGCGGGCGATTGGGTGAGACATCCCGCGCCGTGTTTCTTCCTTGAACGCGCCTGCTTGACGGGCATCGAAGCCGCGAATGCGATTTTGGAAAAACGCGGTTTGCAGAAATGGGCTTTGGTCGAGTACCTGCCCGCCGAGCCGCTTGTCGCGTGGATCGAGAAGTTGATGGTGCGCGGGAGAAAAGCACGGGTGGAGAAGCGGAGGAAGATTTTTTAGCCGCGAAGCGCACACAGGCGCACGAGGTTTTGTGCAGGCTTTCCAATATATTTTGATGAGATCGATTTGATGGTACAATGCGCCCAGCACACTCAGGAGGTGAAACATGTCACGCTTATCAAACAGCTGGGAATTAGTCAAAGAAAGTTGGAAAGTCCTGCGCGCCGATAAGGAACTGCTGGTCTTTCCGGTCGTCTCGATGATCGGATCGATCATCGTCACCATCGCGTTCATGGTGCCGATCTTCCTCTCGCGGTTGTATGAGAGTTTCTCCGGCGGAAGCAGCAGCAGCCAGATTGCGTTCGTGGCTTTCATGTTTGTGTTTTACGTCGTCGAGTACACGGTCATCTTCTTCTGCAACGCAGCGTTGGTCGGCGCGGCGATGATCAGACTGAAGGGCGGCGATCCGACGCTGCGCGATGGTTTTAGAATCGCGTCACAGCACTTCGGCGCGATCGTCGGTTATGCGATCATCTCATCGACTGTCGGCATGATCCTGCGTGCAATTGCCGAGCGCGGCATCATCGGCCAGATCGTGTCGGGCTTCATCGGCTTTGCGTGGAACGTGGCGACATTTATCGCCGTGCCGATCTTGGTCGTCGAAGGCGTCGGCCCGATCGAAGCCGTCAAACGCAGCACCGCTTATTTGAAGAAGACCTGGGGCGAACGAATCATTGGCAATGCGGGGATCGGCCTCGTGTTCGGCCTGATCATTTTCTTGATCATTCTGCTGGGAGTGCCCGCGATGATCGCGCTGGCCGCTACAAAATCGATCGGCTTAATTGCGTTTGGTGGAATTCTTTTGGTGACGATTGTGATCGGTTTGGGCTTGATCAGTTCAGCGTTGACCGGCATCTATACCGCGGCGGTCTATCGCTATGCGGCCGAAGGCGCGACCGATGGCTCCTTCGATCCGAGTTTGGTGCAGAAGGCGTTTAGGCAGAAGTAGCGTATCGCGAATCGCAAATGTGCGACGCACCATCGAGGTGCGTCGCACATTTCATTTAAGCTGGAACTTTTGCGGTGCGCGCAACGTAAATACCCATCACCAATCCATAGACGACGTGCGCCACGATAAACGATGGCACGTCGACGACACGCACCATGATCGGATTGAGCAGCGGCAGCGTCAACACGCTGGCGATGATCCACAACAGCGGCCCAACCGTCAGTGCCCAAATGATCGGCGTACCGGGCAGCGTCGGCAGGATCAGCACAAAGAGGATGCCGAGGCCGATCGAGAGAACCGCATGCATCAGCAGACCGATGATCAATGCGGCCAAATTGAATTGGGCCAGTTGATCGATCGAGGCTGATTGCAAATCGCGCAGAAACGTCGCGGCGATCACATTCACCGGCAGCCACACGCCCAACCCGCTGATCAAACCATAGCCGTTCGCGACGAGCGCCATCGCCGCGCCGCCGAGCGCGCCTCCAATAGCCCCGGTCCGAACTGAATGCACCATGGCCGGCACGGCAAGTATATCGTGCGGCTTCGATACTGGCGGTTGAGTCATCTGCGCCTCCTCATAGACTACCACATAAATACGATCGATTGGCTATCTTGGTTTTACCTCATCTCGCAGCGTGTGTCCAATGATTGACTACGTAAGGGTATAATATTGCTGAAACTTTTCAACGGAGCGATCGAGATGAACATGAACTTGTGCTTGATGGGATTCGGCAATGTGGGCCGCGAGTTGGTCAAGTTGATCGATCGCAAGCGCGATGAGATCAAGGCGCAGTACGATTTGACTTTCACGATCGTCGGCATTGCCACCGGCTCGCATGGCACCTTGATCGATCGATTAGGTATTGCTAGTTCGACCGCGTTAGGCACGTGGATCGATCGGGTACAACCAACCCGCACTGCGTCACGCAGTGGGGCAAGTGACGATCTGCAAGCCCGATTGGATCTGATCCGCGATTGCGGCGCGGATGCCTTGATCGAAATGTCGCCGATCGATCGCAACACGGGCCGCCCGGCGATCGATTACCTCGAAGCAGCGCTGAACTTGGGCATGCACGCGATCACAGCCAATAAAGGGCCGGTTGTGCATGCCTATAAACAACTCAGCGAACTCGCTCGAAAAAAGCATCGAGCGTTTTTGTTTGAAGCCACGGTGATGGATGGCTTTCCCTTGCTGAATTTGTATCGCGAATGTTTACCCGCGACAAAAGTGCTCGGCTTTCGCGCGGTTTTGAACAGCACCACCAATTTGATTCTCACTTTAATGGAAGAAGGCAAGTCATTCGACGAGGCCGTTAAGCATGCCCAATCGATCGGGATTGCGGAGACCGACCCGAGCAACGATATCGATGGCTGGGATGCGGCGGTGAAAGTCTGCGTGTTGTCGAACGTCTTGATGGGCGCGGACATCCGGTCGGGCGACGTCGATCGATTGGGTATTCGCGGGATCACACCGGAGATGATCAAGACCGCGCAAGTGAATCGACGCAAGTGGCGCTTGATCTGCTCAGCGGATTGGATCGAAAATAAATTGATCACCAAAGTTACGCCAGAAGAAGTCCCGGCGAACGATCCGACTTATCGGTTGTATGGCACAGCCAGTATGATCCAGTTGAAGACCGATACCCTCAATCAACTCACGTTATTCGAAACCGCGCCGACACCTGCGCAAACTGCGTTCGGCGTCTTGGCCGATTTGATTTCGGCGGCGAGAGGACATTACTAACAGACCGCAGACCGCGGACAACGGACGACAGTTGATCGATCGATAATCATCAAGCCTGCCTCTACAAATACTGATCTTCGCCGGACATTCAATCATTCCAAAGCCACGAATGATCAGTTTAGATATATCAACTGCGGTATGCCGTCCGCCTGCCCTAGTAACAAAGTAGATAGGGGCGTCCGCGGTCATTTTACCAGGAGCCAACATTGAACAAGCCTCATACTCTGTGGAGCGTCAAAGTCCCCATGCGCGATGGAATTCATTGCGCCGCAAATGTTTATTTTCCCGAAGGCGCCGGACCGTGGCCGGTGATCTTGAATCGCACGCCATATATTAAAGATAGCGCGCTCCGCGCGAAACGTGTCGAGCCGTTTGTTAAAGCGGGCTATATTTTCGTTTCGATGGATGTGCGCGGTCGCGGCGATTCAGAAGGCGATTACAATCCAAACTTCCAAGAGATCGAAGACGGCTACGATGCGATCGAATGGTGCGGCACGCAATCATGGTCGACGGGCAAAGTCGGTACCCAGGGCGGATCATATGAAGGTTGGACGCAAGTGTATCCCATGCGCTTGCGCAATCCGCATCACGCTGCCGCCTTCTTGCAATGCACGCCGTCGATGCATCCGTTTCATGAAGGCTCATATTGGTCGGGCGTGCCGATGCCGATCATGGGCATGATGGCCTTTTATACATCGGGTCGAACGCTCAAAGAACAGATCACCAATTTCGATTGGGCAGATACCGTCGATGTTCGTCCCCTCAAAGATTTGCACAAATCAATTGGCTTGCCCGCCAGTATGCGCGACGAACAATTCAAGCATCAAACATTTGATCAGTATTATCAGAAACTTTGGTTTGAAGGCATGACCGATCTCTTCAACGTGCCGTGCTATCACGTCACCGGCTGGTTCGACGATGATCAAAAGGGCACGCTCGAGTTATTTCCCGCACTCGCTTGGAACCATCCCAATCCGAATGTGCGCCGATCGCAAAAGCTGCTCATCGGCCCGTGGCCGCACCGCATGTCGATCGATACCAGCAAACTCGGCGACTTCGATTACGGCCCGCATTCGATGGTGCCCCTGGCGAAAGAAGCGATCCGCTGGTTTGATTATTGGCTCAAAGGGCGCGATAACGGCATCGTAACTGAGCCGCGCTGTCGATTGTTCTTGATGGGCGAGAATCGGTGGATTGAATCAGACACCCTCCCAATCGTTCAGGCTCGCCAAAAGATTTTCTTCCTCGCCGCTGATGGTTCAGCGAATAGCCTGCTTGGCCAAGGGAAATTGATCGATAAACCAACATCCATTACACCCAATGACACTTTTACTTACAATCCAGCCCGCCCTACCCCAACGCCATTCTGGAAAGAAAATTTTCAGAACGGAACGAACGAAGACTTAAGATCGATCCAAAGACGCGACGACGTTTTAGTTTTCACCACCGAACCACTGACCCAGCCATTGAACATCGTTGGACTTTTAAAAGTCGAACTGTATGTGAGCACCTCAGCAATCGACACTGATTTTGTCGCGCGACTGAGCGATGTTCATCCTGACGGATATGCCATGCGGCTCAATGCGGGCATCCTGCGCCTGCGCTATCGCGAAGGTTACGACAAGATTAAACTTGTTAAGCCGGGCGAGATCATCAAGATCGAAATCGATCTGTGGGCAACGGGACATCAATTCCAAGCGGGGCATTGCGTTCGATTGGAAATCACTTCGAGCGCGTATCCGACGTGGGCGCCGAACTTCAACTCGGGCGGCAATGTCTGGGAAGAAATCGAGCCGATCATCGCGCAGCAGACGGTCTATCATTCCACTCAATATCTATCAAAGTTGATCTTGTCCGAAGTGCCCAATCCGAAGTTTGTTGATGCCTGGCCGGAAAGTAGATGGGTAAAAGATGAAGGCTGAAGTAAAGCATCCTGAGCGGAGTTGCGGACTCGCAGAGGGCGCAACACAGTCGAAGGACGCGCTCTTCGCAGCGGCGATCATTTGAGTCAGCGCGTCCTTCGACTGCAAGATGAACATTTCATGTTCATCTCTCGCTCAGGATGCTATTACGATCTAATAAGGATGAATGAAACGGAACCCATTACCTTCGGCAAGGGCAGGCATACACCACACGATAAGCGATATGCGATAAGCGATCATGGTACAATCATTCGCGTTGAGCGTAATGTGTCAATCGGAGGACAGCCATGAGCATCATGAGCGTTTTATCGGAAGCCGAAATCAAGATCGATACCAACGAACCGCAAAGCGGCCCGGAGTTTGAGGCGAACCTGACGATCTTCGAAGCGCGGATCGATCGCGGTGACAAAATCGAACCTAGCGATTGGATGCCATTGGACTATCGCAAGCAATTGATCCGCATGATCTCGCAGCACGCACACAGCGAGATCGTCGGCTGCTTGCCGGAAGGCGGCTGGATCACAAACGCGCCCACATTTCGGCGCAAACTCGCGTTGACAGCGAAAGTTCAAGACGAAGCGGGACACGGCCAGTTGTTATATCGCGCGGCGGAAACGCTCGGCATTTCGCGCGAAGAAATGATCGATGCGCTGTTGACCGGCAAAGCGAAGTACGCGAACATCTTCAACTATCCGGCAGTGACGTGGGCCGATGTGGGCATGATCGGCTGGCTGGTCGATGCGGCCGCGATTGTCAATCAGTTGATGTTGGCTGAAGGTTCATACGGCCCGTACGCGCGCGCGATGAAGCGCATTTGCTATGAAGAATCATTTCACTTGAAACAAGGACAGCACTTCATTGTAACGCTGGCGGGCGGCACGAAGCAGCAGCGCGAAATGGCACAAGGGGCGCTCAATCGCTGGTGGTGGCCGAC
>JBGQGR010000090.1:0-8470 GCA_041497495.1 Anaerolineae bacterium
CCCCATAATTGGACGAGTTGCCCCTGACAGTACTGTCGAGTAGCGTCACGTCACCCCCCGATATGATCATGCCCCCGCCATAGGTGGCGATATTGCCGGCAAGCGTCACATTTGTCAGGTTTGTTGTACCTCCACCTTGATAGATTCCACCGCCTTCGTTGGAGTAGGCCAGGTTGCCGCTGAGCGTGCTGTTGCTTATATTCAGAGTCCCAACATTATACATCCCTCCGCCGCTTTTGTTACTCGCGGTGTTGCTATACAGAGTTGCATTCGTGATGTTCGCCGTGCCGCCGGTGTTGTAAATTCCGCCGCCTCCATCAGTGCCGCTAGTGGCGGTGTTGCCGTAGAGAGTCGTGTTGAAGAGATTCATCACGCTGCTATTGTGGATGCCGCCACCGGCGTTTCCGGTGTTGCTGTAAAAGGTTGTGTTGGTGATGTTCAGCGTCCCCACATTGAGGATGCCGCCGCCATTGGCGCCACCCCCGTTGTTGTTTGTGAAGAGAGTGTTGGTGATGTTCAGCGTGCCTAAATTGTAGATGCCTCCACCAGCCACAGCATTGCCGTTTGCGATGGTGAGGTTGGCGAGATAAAGCGATACGCTAGGGTTTAGTATCATCACGCGATACAGATGGTCGCCGCTGATAGCGACACAGGATTGACACGATCCACCGATACTCAAGTCTTCCGTAATATTAGGCAAGCTAGAGGTGAGGACAATCGTCATGTCCATGGTGAAACCGATACTGTCTGCGCCAGGATGAGCGTTGGCTTCCGTGATGGCTGCGCGCAGTGTGCAAATACCGTTCCCGGTTCCAGTCTCACAAATGTTGTTGCCCGGAGTAATATCATCTCCATCGCCAGAGTTGTTGACGTTGAAGACGCTAGAGGGCTTTGCAGAAATCGGTTGTGGGAAAAACAGCATCAGCGCGAGCGGTATTGAAACGAGGCAGAGCGCGAGGATGATTTTCGGAATCCGACGCGAATGAGTGAACTGGTTCATCACATCATCTCCTTGGAAGCAATCCTGTTGCTTCTGGTCACGATTATCCGTTGTTTCTCTCGCGTTGTCAATTCGGCGCGCGGGGAATTTTTTTCGGAACTAAAACGTGATCCTGGGTCGCGCGGCTACCTGAAGACGAGCGGCAACAGACATTGGTCACTGCCTACGCAGCGCATCCCGAACGTTTTGTGAAAGGTCAACCCTGTCCACCGGCGTTGCCCACGGCCGTCTGGATCAATCCCCCGAAACTGAATCCGATCCCCGCCGTCGCAGGCGCGGTGGAGCCTGTGGGCAACTCGGAGCGCAGCGCAGAGTTGCCCACAACTCCACCGCTGGTGGCCCAGAAAGACGAGGTGCTTGTCTGACCAGACCGTTCAATTCGTCTCTAAATTCTCGACCAACTTGTCTCAAATGCTTGACACCTTCCGAACTGCGTAGCAACCGGCTCAGCACACTCTGCTGTCGCGGCACACTAGACCTGCACCCCTTCCAACGTCTCACTCACGATCTGATCGACCACCGCTTTCAAATCATTTGTCTTCGCATACGTCGCCAACTGCCGATCGGCGCTGGTGCCTTCGTCGATGATCTTCTGCGCATATTCCACCGCCGATCGAGAGCCGAGATCGTCGACGACTTCATCCACGAACTCGATCAACTCCGGCAGCAACTGCCGCGCCGGGATCGATTGCTGCTTGCCGAAATCGATCAATTCGCCGTCGAGGCCATATCGAGCGGCCCGCCATTTATTTTCGTTGATCAACGATCGGTTGTACAAGCGAAACGACATGTTCTTCTCGAACAGCCAGTAAATCTTGACGAAGATCGCCTGAATCAACGCCGCGATCGCGATCGCTTCATCGACTTTGGTGCAGATGTCGCACACGCGCACTTCGATCGTGCCGAAACTGGGATGGGGGCGCACGTCCCACCAAATCTTTTTGCCATTGTCGATGCAGCCTGTTTTCACCAAAAGATCGACGTATGATTGAAACTCCGCATATGACACGAACTGTCCGGGAATGCCGGTGCGTGGAAAATTGGAGAAGATGATCGATCGATACGACTTGTAGCCGGTGTTGCGCCCCATCCAGAACGGAGAACTCGTCGAAAGCATTAGCAGGTGCGGTAGAAAATATCGAGCGACGTTTTGAATTTGAATGCCCGTTTCCAAATCCGGCATCCCCACGTGCACATGCATCCCGAAGATCAACAACTGCCGCGCGGCATCCTGCATCTCATTCAACACGCCGTAATAGCGTTCGTGCGGATACACTTCTTGATCGGCCCACGCGGCAAACGGATGCGTGCCCGCCGCCGCGATCGTCAACCCGTTCTTCTTCGCCAAGCCTGCGATCGTCCCGCGCAGCCGCACGATCTCCGCGCGCGCTTCAGCGATGGTACGGCAGACATGCGTGCCCGTCTCGACGACCGACTGCATCATCTCCGGCTTCAACTGTTCACGCAAAATCAACTGGCCCTCTTCCAGAATCTGCGTCACGTATGAACGCAGATCGCGCGTGACCGGATCGACGATTTGATATTCTTCTTCAATACCGATCGTGAAGGGAAAATCTTTGCTCAGAGGATCATAGAAACTCATATCGCCCCCTAATTGTAAGGGCGAGGTGACCTCGCCCCTGCCCTACGAAATCAAAAACGCCGGCGTGGTCGATCCGCCGCCCGCCGTTACATTCAACAACGTCACGGTCGATAAGCGCGTCAAGCAACCCTGCACATCGGTGCCAAATAAAAACGGATCGGTATCGACTAATCTTTGTCCGATGTGCAGCTTGCCATCGACATACGACGGATAATCTTCGTAAGCGATATGCACTCGTTCCTGTACGACAAACGGCGTTTCGATTGCGTTCTCGATTGCGCGATCCCAGTTTTCCCGATCTGTTTCCCAGCCGATCGAAATGCCGTGCCCGCCGTAATCGTCGTTCGGCTTCAATAACAATCGATCTTGATTGCCTTTAATGAACTTGATCAGATCGATCTCCTGGCCTTCATACGTTGTCGTGCCCGATTGCACTCGGCGCGTCCACGGAATATGCTTCAGCAAGATCAATTGTGTCTCTCGATCGATCCTCGCGGCGTCCATGACCATCGGATCAGTCAGCAGACCGAAAATCATTTTCTTGTGCAGCGGCTTCGCTTTAAAACTATTCACGAGGGTGATGGAACTATCGCGGTAGGCCTGGCCCAACGGATGTTGTAAAACAGCCTCTTCGCCAAAGCGCTGCAAGAACTCACTGGTCAACACTCTCTTATACACGATATTGACGGGCTGACCGTTGGCATAAAGCGTCTTAGCACGGTACGTCAAATCTTCCGGCGCGCAGATGATTGTCTCGACGCCGTGCTGCTTAAAATATTTCTGGAACATCTCAAATTCGGTCCGCGTCGGCAAACCCTTCCAATCGACAATGGCGATGCGCGGATCGATTGACTTACCCCATTCTTTGAATGCTTTCAACAGCGCATCCAACATTTTATTCGACGCAGGCAATGACTGAAGTTTGTGTCGCTTACCAAATTCTTGCATCACCGGCAGCGACTCGAACACATCCGATAAAACATCTTGATAAGCAATGCCCGCCGGACTCTCCGCATTGTATTCAACGAATTGCAGCGATTCGTTCTCATTATCAAAGAACGAATCGAGCCGCGAGCATGCGCTCGGTTCTGCATAACCCGCGTCGATCGACATGACCGCGTCTTCGCCCGGCGTGAAGGCCATCAACTCCCGCGTCGATCGATCGGTCAGCATGTACTTCACCACTTGCCGCGCCGCGATCGCTACGGTCGAACAGACTTCTTGAAGATGGGTGTATTGATCAATCGTCATCAACCGCGGACGCAGCACGATGCACAACGGCCGCTCGCCAAAGAACAATCCTTCGCGCTTCGAAGCCGCCGTCAGCACATCGTTGTTAGCGCAGGCACTGTCGTCGTCGAGCAGACTGTGAAATTCATCGATGAGTTGTTTGAGGGTCATATCACTCACACGAGGTGGCAGCTCCCATGCCGCCATTGCCACTGGGCGTGGGAGCCCAGTTTGCTTTAGTCTTTCTTCTTCCGCGTTGACGTCGCCTGCTTCTTGGGCGCGGCAGACTCGATCGGTTTCATACCGGCCTGCAATAACACGTCCCAGCGCATCGTTCGATCCTGCTTGCGGTTGCCTAACGCCAGATCGATGCACAGATCGGCCATCGCCTTCACAATCCACGGAAAGTAATGATCAGTCAATGAAGTCACTTCAAAGTCCGGCGCGGGATTGGTGAAATCGATCGCGTATGGCACATCGCCTTTGATCGCAAATTCGACCGTGTTCATGTCGTAGCCCAACGCCTGATTGATCTCGGTCGCATAATCGATCACTTGTTTCCGCAGGCTCGGTGACAGGAAGTCATCATCGACGATGTAACGGTTCGGCCACGGTCGATTGACATCGAACTTGATCGGCAGAATGTCGGTTTGACCGATGCAAATACAGCGCGCGTAATTTTCCCAATCGATAAATTCTTGCAGCAGCATGCATTCGGTGCCGGTCTCGTTGTAAGACCGGAACAAGTCTTCAAGATTCATTACTTTGTAAACATTCTTGAAACCCCCACCCCACACGGGCTTCAAGATCACCGGGAAGCCGCCCAAATATTCGATGTGTTGATCCCACGGAATGGGAAACTCCAAATTGCGCAGCGATTCAGTCACCACGCCATCGATGTATGAGTGTGAGGGCAGCGCGACGCTCTTCGGGTGCGGGATGCCCAACTTATCCAATAACGAGGCGCCGAAGAATTTATCATCGGCCGACCACCAGAATGGGTTGTTGATTACGATCGTGCCTTGCAGGGCTGCGTTCTTGAGATATGTCCGATAGTACGGAATCTCGTGTGAAATCCGATCGACGATCACGGCGTACGGGTTCGCTTCGTTCATACGCGTCCCGCCGACCTTGACGAACTCGGCCTGCACGCCAACGTCGCGCTTCGCCACTTCTTCAATGAAGGCCGGTGCCCACGACCACTCGCGCCCGATCATGATGCCGATGCGTTTATGATTGTTGTTGGATGATGACATGGCTTCCCCCAAGTAAATAATGCTATTGGACAAGTGATAAGTGATTAGTAAATCTGCTTTCCACTCATTACTATTCACTAATCATGCCCATTGATATAAATCCGAATCATCTTATCCCAGAACGGCCAATCATGCGCCCAGCCGTCCCAAATGCGCAGCGCGTTACCGATACCCGCGCGCCACAAATTTGTCGAGAGTTTCTCGTTCGACCAGCGCGCTGTGTCCTCAGCACCAATCGCCAGGATAATGTCCTGATGTTGAAGCCGCTGAATGTGATCAGCATCATGTAGATTCGCGGTGTAATCGATCGGATTATTGAAATAGAAATCCTGATTGTAGTAACCGTCCATGAACGATCGCATATCGTACAAGCCGCTCAGCCCGATCGATCTTCGGATCACATCGGGATGCCGCAGGCCAAAGTTGATCGCGTGATAAGCACCGAAGGAACAGCCAGTCGTCATCCAGAAATCGTTGCGGTTATCTTGACGCACGAATGGGACAACTTCGTTGAGAACGTATTGATCATACTGAATGTGGCGCGCGATCCGGCCGCTGGGATGCGCCCACGAGCAATACCAACTCTCGCTGTCCACACTTTCGACGCAAATCAGTTGCAGCAAGCCGCGCTCCAGCGGATCGGCCAACGCGCCAACCATGCCGCGATCTTCATACTCGAAGAAGCTGCCTTGCGAGGTGGGAAACACGATCATTGGCGCGCCACTGTGCCCGAAGATCAGCAATTCCATATCGCGATTCAGAGTTGAACTCAACCATTTATGATGTGATCGATGCATAAAGCTTTCCTTGTATCCTCCCGCAGGTCTCTCTAACGAACCCAATTCTTCAATCAAACCTGCGGGCGGATGAGATCTTTCGCCAACAACAACGCCGATACACTCTTCGCATCGTTGATCGATCCGTCGTGGATCATTTCGATCGCTTGCGGCAACGAGACGCGCAGCAATTCGATCGCTTCATCTTCTTCTGCCGCTGATTCACCTGCTGTAAGGCCCGTCGCCAGATACAACGTGATGAACTCGCTGCTGATACCGGGCGCAGTATGCACGCCGCCAATCCGATCAATCTGGGCGGCCTGATAACCTGTCTCTTCTTTCAATTCCCGATGCGCACACACCAGCGGATCTTCACCTGGGCTTAACGTACCGGCCGGAACTTCGATCGTGATCTTACCAACGGCGGCGCGATATTGCTTCACCAAAATAATTTGTTGCTTGTCATCAATCGGAACAATCGCCACTGCGCCGGGGTGCTCGACGATCTCGCGGATGCCATGGTAGCCGGAGTCGGTGTGAATCTGATCGACGCGCAGGTTGATGATGCGTCCACGATATTTATATTCGGAGGAGTCGACAACTTCTGATGGCATGCTACAAGTGATTAGAGAAACCAGGTTTCATAGTGAAACCTGGTTCGTTGACAATGAAAATTATTGGGGCTGCATGATCGATCGGGTTAGCTCAACTCGATCGGTTTTTCGAACATTACGGAATGATCAACGTTTGGCCGACGAAGATCAAATTGATATTGCTCAAGCCGTTCGCTGCCGCAATCGCCTGCATCGTCCTGCCATATTTCAACGCGATGCGGAACAAATTATCGCCCGGCTGGACGACGACGGTATTACCGCCGGTAGTCGGTACGGGTGTTGCGTTGACAGGTGAACCGCCCGGAATGACCAACTGCTGTCCGGGATAAATGACGAACGGCGCGCCGATATTATTGGCCTGCGCAATCGCGTATGGATTTACATTACAAGCACGGCCAATGCTAAAAAATCGATCGCCCGGCTGGACGATATAGGTTGTGCCGCAGGTGGAAGTGGATGGTGCGCTGGGTGTTACTTGCGCGACAGTGATAGTCGCAACTGGCGCGCTGGTGGACTGGGCCGGAATAGCTGTCGGGCCAGGCGCATTCGTGGCTTCAGGCTGAAGCGGCGGCAGGGCGGTACCGGCCGGGCTAGTGGCTTCCGGTTGAGCCTGATTATCCGCTCCGGCTGCTTCTGCCGTCTGCTGTGCACTGACATCCGCCAACGATTGGGCGTTGATATTTTGAGCGGATGTATCAGTTAACGGCTGATCTGCGCTGGGCCGATCGCACCCGGCCAGAACCAATGTGAATGCCAATAGACCAATCAACACGGGCGTTTTTACCTTTTTGTTCATCAAAGCCCCTCCTTGAGGTGGGCGAATTTGATCGAGCAATTCACCGCGACTCGATTACTTTCAAGACACAGAATAGCATAAGTCACTAGGGAGGTCAAGCGAAAATGCGCAGAGATCGACTGGGCAGGATTCAAGACCGATCGATGATCTATTCATCCGGCGAGCCTCTAGCCAAGATCGATCGGGCTGGATCGATCACAGAAAGCGCTGAACGAACCGAAAATGAGCTTAGCGTTTAGGTTTTGTGGGCGCAGAGCGCGGGGCCGGGGCTGCATATCGCCACATGACGCGCCGCAAGGCATTCATCCAGCGCGGCGAGTGCGGGAATTTTTCGCGCGTGGTAATGATCAGCCGGACTATTTCGGCGCGGCGCCGGCGTTCGATCGATGCGTGATCGGCTTGGCTTCGATTTTTCATCACCTGCGATTATAATTCAGCCGGCAGATTTGGAGAAATCCTAAAACCGATCGGTTGGATCAGCCGATCGGGTTTTAGCCGGCCCGCAAGATTTAACGCGTTTCAGTGACTTTGGTCAAGCCGGCCGGTCGATCGGCATCGAAGCCTTTGGCGATCGCCAATTCCATCGCAAACAACTGCCCGGGCAGCACGGCGATCAACGGTGACAACCATTCAGGGATATTGGTGGGCAGCGGTAGTGGGGTCTGAGCTTGTTCCAGTAATTTCTGATCGTCCGTGATGACGATCAGCTCCGCGCCGCGCCGCTTGGCCTCGATCGCCAGAGCAGAGAGATCGGCTAAAGTTTTACCGCTGGGTGCGATCAGCAGCAACGGGAAACCCGGCTCCAATATCGAGATCGGGCCGTGCAGGAAATCTGCGGATGAATACGATTCGGTCACGACGCGCGTCAGTTCTTTGATCTTCAACGCGATCTCAAACGCGGTGGCGTAATTGAAGCCGCGACCGATCACGACACTGCGTTGAATGGTGCGATACCGTTCGATGTGCGGCAATATCGCGTGGACGCCCTCCAAAGTTTTTTGCATCGACATCGGCGCGCGATCCAGTTCTGCCTGCCGTTGGGCATCATTCGCCAAAGCGGTTGACAACAAAGCCAGCGCAGCCAATGAAGTGGTATATGTTTTGGTTGCGGCAATTGCCCGCTCTTCGCCGACGCCCAGCCGCAGCACCCAATCAGCCGCTTGAGCCAACGGCGAATCAGGCTCATTGGTGATCG
>JBGQGR010000091.1:0-8464 GCA_041497495.1 Anaerolineae bacterium
GCAGCTTGAGTGATGAGTGCCGATAAAATACTGTCGGCGTTGTTGGCCGCGGCAATTTTGCGTCCGGCTTCATACAAGATATTGGTTTGTTTCAGGGCTGTCTCAGTTTGGCTGAACTGTTGAGTATTACTCACGGCGATGGCGATCTGGTCGGCCATAGACTGCAGCACTGAAGCGTAAGTCTCATCAAAGGCCGAGGCTTGAGTCGACTGCACGTCCAGCGCGCCTAAAGTTCGATCGCCGACGATCAGGGGCAGTGCAATTTCCGATCGGGTTTCAGGCAACAGCGGATTGGCAAAGCGCACCGACTCGGTGCCGGTATCCAAGGCGATGCGCGGCCGGCGGGTCGTAATCGCTCCGCTGACCATCGATTGGCCGCCAATCTCCAGTTTGTGCCGGCGCTCTTTCAACGTCCGACCCGCCGAACCGGTGGCTTCATGCAAAACCGCAAACTTGTTATGCGCATCGTTCAAGAAGATAGCTGCATAGTAAAATCCGAAGCGATCCGTGATCAAGTTGACCACGTCGCGCAGCAGACGCTCGGTATCCAAGATCGATGCAGCGGCGCGTCCGACTTCAGCACTGGCGCGCAGCTGTTCGGTACGCGCTTCGACGCGTTTTTCCAGTGAACCGATTAGCTCCTGCAGTTGCGCGGTCATCTTGTTAAAGCCTTCCGCCATTGCCCCAATTTCGTCGCTGGTTTCGACGCGGGCACGCGCAGATAAATCGCCGGCTGTGACACGGGTCGCCACGGTTGTCAAGCGCACGATCGGCCCGGTTAACAATTGAGCCACGCCGATGGCCGCAGCGGCCACTATCACGCTAATCGCTAAAGCGAGTTTCACGGTGTTTTGTGTTTGTTCATTCGCCGGCTGCAAGAATACTTCTTGCGGTTGGAAGAATGCGACCAGCCACGTTTCGGGCGGCTTGACCGAGACGACTGCGACTTGATCGATCGCGCTGCCGGTCGCTACATCTTCCGCGGCAAAGAACGGCTGATCTGCCGATTGGGCCAGCTGCTGATCGAGATTCGCCAGGTTGGTGGATAAGGAATCGCTTGAGCCGGCTGGCAATCGATGCGCGGCTTGAAGTTTCTGTGTCTCGACTGGATCCAATGGTCCAACGGCTTTGCCGATCGCAGCGGGCGCTGTGCCGTGTGCTAAGTGGATATAGGCTTTATCGGCGATATCAAATACCACGGCAAACGAATTGGGTCCGGCTAGACCGTTGCGGGCGGCGACGATTTGCTGAATGACTTCGGCGTCATAGCGCGCGACTAAAACACCAATGGGCTGCATGGCGCTGTCTTCCACCCCCACCGACAGATAAAAGAGCGGAGCGTTCGCCGGGCCGGAATAATTGATTGGTGAAGGGGCAGTTTGATCACTCTGTAAAGCCGATTTGAAATAGTCTTGGTCAGCAGCCTGAGTCGCCAGCATCGCTCGATCGGCACTCGCCACGACTTCGCCGTTGAGATCGAGCAGGAAGTAAGACTCGCTCGACTTCGATTGATCTGTTGGCGAAGCTCCATTGCGCGATAGCGTAACCATGAGATCGGAAGTTGTCCGCTCGAAGAGACTACCGGCTGTCCGTATATCGGCGGGCAGATTCAAGAAATTAATGACATTGGGCAGCTGCGCGTCGACCTTGAGCGTAGCGATGTTTGATGCGAAAAAATTGTCGATGTTGCTGGCGGTCTGGCGGGCAGCCGAACTCAATGCCTGATTTGCATTCTTGGTAAGAGATTCGCGGTTCGCGCTGTCGTTCGAGAGTGCGAGAATGGCCAGGGGCAGCAGTGCCACGATCAAGAAAGTCAGTAACAGCTTGGTTTGCAATGGATACGATTGAAATTGCCGGATCAGCGTATAAATGAAGAATGCGCCGGTCAAGGCTCCCAGTGCTGGAACAAATTGAAGGAGAACACTGGGCGTGGGCGATCGATAGAAAGGCCAATACAAATCGATCAACAAAACGACGATGGCGTCTAACGCCGCAAGGATAATCATCCAGCCCACTTGGCGCGAGGGCAATGTCTGTCCCCCGATTCCAAGGGCAATGGTAATGGCGCTTAAGCCGAAGACCGGGCCAAAGCCGGTGCGCAGTGTCGCGATCAGGACGAGGCCGATCAAGAACGACCCGATGATCAAATGGACCCCGCGCACGAAATTACCAAGTCGGGTTTGCCGGAGAGCGAGGCCACCCACCGCGCTAAGACCAAGCGTGATCAGTCCGGCGACAAATGGCTGCCAGTCGGTCGTGCGCGAAGCAACTGCCGACCCCAACGATGCCACGGCAATGATCACGGTGACGATGATGTAAATCGCGGCGGCGCGGTGGGCATTGCGCGCCGACGGATTTGCGATCGCTTGTCTGTCATCAGTCGCTAGGCTGGTAGTAGCGCTTTTCATAGAGATCATCCTTAGCTATCAAACCGCAGCGTGTCAGCGGTCGGTGTCGTGTCCATTCGGTTCAATGGACTGATCGGTGGCTGGCGCGATCTGCGCGATGCTTCGCGCCGAGTGGGTGGCCAACCGCAGTTCTTCAGCGGCGATGCGCAAAATCTGCTCCACCGATTGCGTGTTGCGGATCTTGGCTGATATGCGGTTAATGGTCCGTTCGCGCAGGGCGTCCCGTTGGGTGTGCTCGAAGAGCAGCGCGTTTTGAATGGCGGTGGCTGCCTGATTGGCGAACACTGCTAACAATTCACGATCATGCTCGCTGTAGGCGGAAGCTTTTTCGTAATTCTGAACGACCATGACGCCCAGCACTTGATCGCCAACAATCATAGGCACGCCCAACCAGGATAAAGCGTTTTGGCCAACCGTGCGCATCCCCATCTTTTGCGCCCATTGATTGATGCCGTTGCCCACCAAGACGCTGGTGCGATTGCGAACGATATAGCCGGAGATGCCTTCATCGGCCGAGATCGTCGTAATCTCGCGATCAGTTTCGGATTGGGTGACATTGATTAGAAACGAGATTTGATGTTTCGGTTGATCGTATAGTCCGATATAGAAATTTTCGGCATCCATTAAACGCCTGACACTCTTATAAGTTTCGTCCAGCACTTGATCGATGCTTAAGCGGGCACTCAGTCGCTGGGCCAATTCGTTGAGTACCGACAGTTCATTGGCGCGGCTGCGGGTCTGTTCGAACAACCGCGCGTTTTCCAGCGAAATCGCTACTTGGTTGGCAATGCTGGCCAACATATTTTGATTATCCGGCGTGTGTTTGCCCGGTTCATAACTTTGCACCGAGATGACGCCCAACACGCGTTCGCCGATTTTGAGTGGCGCAAAGATGACCGAGGCCGGCCGCCCCTCTTTATCGCCGATCATGGTTTCAGGCCGCTGGAACACGGTTTGCCGATCGGCTTCGGAATATTCCACGAAGAGCGGCTGGCCGGTCGTAATAACTTGATAGCTATGAGTATCCGGATCCATATGCGAATCCGGTTCATTAAATATTTCGCCGTCTTCGTAACACAACGGATAGCTGATTATTTCTCGATTGGAATCATACAGGCCCACGAAGAAGCCATCCGTGCGCATGACCCGCGAGACTTGGCGGTAGGTGAGCTCGAGCAATTCGTCCACATCCAAGAGGCCGGAAGCTGCTTGGCCGATCTGATTGAGCACCGCGAGTTCGTCGACGCGGGCTTGAGTCTGCGTAAACAGGCGCGTGTTCTGCAAGGCAATCGCCGCTTGTGACGTGACGAGCGTCAACAGCTCTACGTCCGCTTGAGTATAGACGTTCGATCGATCGTAATCTTGCAGCGCAATGACGCCAATGGCTTTTTTGCCGACGAGCAAGGGCGCGCCCATCCAACACTGCGCCACCCGTCCGACACTTTCCACGCCGATCTGGGCCAAGAAGCCATTGACATCGTGCGGAATTAAAACTGGCTGCTGGGTGGTCAAGACGTGTTCGATCAAGGCGTGGCCGTACGCGCGGCTGAACGGTTCGCTGCGCACGTTGTCAAAAGTATAAATCGGATAGTAGATCTCGGACTCGCCTTCGTTATGCAGCGCGATATAGAAATTGCGGTTATCGATGAGCTCACCGATCGATTGATAAATCGTCTCCAAGATTTCCGGAGTGGACGCTAACTGCACCAGCTGCCGGCCAATGCGGTTGAGCGCGGCAAGTTGATCGGCGCGGCGTTGAACCGCTTGTTCGGTCTGCTTGCGCTCGGAGATGTCACGATGGACCGCCAGGAACCCGATGATATTTCCTGACTCATCGATAATGGGATTGTTGTTGCCTTCGATTGTCAGGAAGCGGCCATCTTTCGTCTTGTTGATGATTTCGCCGGCGACCACACCTTTAGATAATAGCGTGCCCCAGAAATTCTGATATATCTCTGGTGTGAGCAAACCCGATTTCAGAATACGCGGTGTGCTGCCGATGGCCTCTACGCTGGTGTAGCCATACACCTTGGTGAAGCCGGGATTGACGTACGTGATCTTGCCTTCTGGATCGGTGATGAAGATCGCGTCATTCGATCGCTCGAAGCCCAGTTTCAGTTTCAAAAGTTCTTTTTCGGCCAGCTTACGCTCGCTGAGCTCTTGCTGGGTTTGGGCAAATAATCTGGCGTTCTCCAGGGCAATGGCAGCTTGCCCCGCAATCGTGGTGAGCAGCTCCAGCTGATCGGATGTATAGGCATCGGCCTGATGATAATCCTGCAGCGTAATCACGCCGATGGCTTTATCGCCGACCAGTAAGGGGACGCCCATCCAGCTCTCCGCCGATCGACCGATATTGGCAATGCCCAGTTTTTCGGTTTCGGCATCGACCGCGTGCGGGATGAGCAGCGGGGTCTTATGGCGCAGAATATATTCGGTCAGGCCGTTTGCAAACGGACGAGAAGCGACCGGACAGCGTTCGCCGTCAATGGTATAAACCGGGAATGAAACTTGTTGTGTCGCTTCATCATACAGCGCCACATACAAATTGCGGTTATCCAAAATTTGACCGATCTCGTTATAGATCAAGTCGTAAATTTCACTCGGTTCCGCCAATCGCGCTAACTCTTGACTAATGCGATTGAAGGCGGCCAGCTGCATGTTGCGCTGCAGCACCTGGCCTTCAACTAATTTGCGTTCTGTGATGTCGTAGAAGGCGCTGAACAAAGAGCGTTCACCGTTGAAGATCATCGGTTGTAATGAAACCAATACCCAGAACGGTTTGCCGTCGGATTTTTTAACGTGCAGCTCGTAATTGTTGACTTGGCCTTCACGCTGGACGCGTTCTAGCAGCGATTGCCGATCGTCCGGATCGAAGTAGAAGTCGGGGGTAATACCCCCGATCAAATCTGCCGTGCGTAGACCGAACATAGGCCCTAAACGATCATTGGCATACAGGACCGTGCCGTCCGATAGGCGGCTGATCAAAATCGGAATCGGGGTTGTATCGGCGATCACCCGTAACCGCTCGGCCTGCTGCGCTTCCTGAAAAAGTTGGGCTGTGCGAATGGCCGCACCCACGTTTGCGGCAACCGTCGTCAGCAGCTGCACATCGTTATCGTTAAACAGCCCCGGCGTTTCCACGCTTTGAATGCTGATCACCCCGATCGATTCGTCACCGGCCAAGATCGGCACACCCAAATACGATTGCGCCTGCTTGCCGGTGATAATCGCGCCGAGCTCCGCAGAGCGCCGTTCCGTATCTTGATTGATCAGCAGGGGCTTGCGCGATTGGATCACGATCGAGGATAGGCCTCGGCCAAGGGGAATCGGCGCGATAGTGGCTGGCTGGTTACCTTCAATAAAGAAAGGCAGTTCCAGCATATTTGTCTTTTGATCATATAAGGCGATATACGCTTCGGAAACATTGAACAACCGGCGAATGTTGTCGCCAACTTGTTGAATGGCTGTGCGCAGATCAGTCTGGGCGACTAACGTTTGGCTGATTTGATTGATGGCGGCCAGTTCACGATTGCGGGCGATAGCTTCTGCTGAGCTAGACGCGCTGACCGGTGTAGGCTCAATGATCTGTTGCACGATGCCGATGATGAATTGAGCTTTGCCCTCTCGATCGAGCATGGGCATGCGTGAGACACGTTGTCGTAGTACGCTACCTTCGAAGTCAGTGCTCGAGGTCTCGGTCTCTTCCGGTTGAGCGGTCTCCAAGACTTGATCGTCGTGCTGCCAGTCGGTGTCACTTTGCTCTTTATCGGCGCGGCCGATGAGTTGATCGGCAGTGCGCTTCAACCGCTGCGCGAAACCGGGATTCACTGCAATCCATTTGTGGTCTCGATCTTTGATATAGATCGGCAGGGGAATGTGATCCAGGAGTGTGGCTAAGAAAGTTGGATCGGTCTGCGTCGCCAAGGCTTGCACCAGCTGCGCCAAGCCCACGCCCGGCGTGGAGACGGCCTGCGTGGACTCCTCTGAGCCGGCGGGTGCCGAGAAGAGTTCTTCCAATCGCTGCGTTAAATCACGCTTGCGTTTGCTCATTGTCGATCAACTCCGTAGCCAGAGCTTGATATTCTTCTGCGGCGCGCGAATGCGGGGCATAGATTGTAATCGGCTGGCCCAATGCCGGACTCTCGCGCAATTTGGTATCGATCGAGATTATCGTGTTGAAGACGAGTGCACCGAACTTCGTGCGAATTTGTTCCAGAATGACATTGCTGATGCGGTTGCGTTTGTCGAACATGGTAATCACAATACGGTAGCGCAGCTGCGGGTTGGTATTGCGTTTGACCAAACTCACCAATTCCAAAAACTGCGTCAACGATCGGGCGGCAAAATATTCGCACATCACCGGAATCAGCAGCAGATCCGCCGCTGTCAATGCGTTCATCGTCAAGGTGCCAAATGAAGGCGGGCAATCGAATAAGATAGAGCTATATTGATTAGCACCAGCTCCGGCCAGTTGCTGCTTCAGCCGATATTCAAATCCCGGCCGGCCAAATAAAGCTTTGTCCAACACCAGCAAGCCTTGGCTGGCTGGCACGATGTCTAAATTTGTCACCGGGCTTTCGCGGCTGACCGCCAGCAGCGATGATTGTTCCAGGAGTGCGTCGCCAATCATGCGGCGCAAGTTGCGCGGATCGATACCGGCGGACATGGTGAGATTAGCCTGCGGATCAAGGTCGATCAGCAAAACGCTCCGGTGTGGTTGGCCGTTGTTATTCTGCACCAAGCTCGCCCCTAATGACATGGCGGTCGTGGTCTTGGCGACGCCGCCTTTCTGCGAGGCGATGGCGATCTTCAACGGTAGCGGCGAGTGCGGCGCGGCCGATCCATTTGGCTTTTCAGTTGCCGGAGTCAGACTGGACTGCATGCTGCCTCACAAACTTTCGGTTATCGAGTGAATTAGCGAAACGACCAGACGGCTTCACCACGCAGAATCATCTTGACTTGCTCCGGAAAGCGATCCGGATCGATCGGTTTGCCGATGAAGCCATCAAAGCCCGATTGTTTCGCCTGCTTCAGGGTGGTCTCATTTGCATCCGCGGTGACCGCTACGATCAATGTATCCTTGAAACGCGGTTCGCTGCGTAAGCGGGTTAAAGCCTCAAAGCCGTCTTCATACGGCAAATGAATATCCATCAAAATCAAATCGACGCGCGGCATGCTGTCCGCAAACTCCAACACCTGCCAGCCCGAGGCCTTCCACTGGCATTGCTTGACACCCAGATAAGCCATAAGTCGGGCGATGAGGACAAAATTTTGAATATTGTCCTCCACCACTAAGACGTAGGCATTCGACGGATCAATCAGCGAACGTTTAGGTAAAGGGCCGGCGCCGGGTGCGCCATCCGTGGAAATAGCCGTCGTTCGATCGGGAGACGGGGTGGGTGAGTCTGATGGTGTCATGATTTATTCCTTGTCAAGAAGTGTTCGATTTGATTCGACAGCGTATCAATGTCGATGGGTTTTTGGATGTAGCCGTCACAACCGGCGGCAAAAGTCTTTTCGCGATCGCCTTTCATGACGTTAGCCGTGACAGCGATAACCGGCACGTGACTCATGCCAGTCAGTCGCTTTAAACGCGCCGTCACTTCATAACCGTCGACTTCCGGTAAGTTGATGTCCATCAGCACCAGATCGGGTCGCTGTGCGGCGGCCATCTGCAGACCCGTGGGGCCGTCTGGGGCTTCGTGTACAATGTAGCCCTCGGATTGAAGCACGCGCCGGACAAGCGTGCGATTATCGAGGTTGTCTTCGATATAGAGAATTTGTTTAGTCATATTTCACGATCCACACCAGCCTGCGGTTTTCAAGGTTCAAATGGTGGTACGCTAGTCTTTAGTGGTTGGAGCAGTTAGTTCAGTTGAGTTAAGTTAGGCGTTAATGACTGGCCCGGTTTTTGCGCGAGCTGATTGACAGTTTGCCGTGCGCTCAACCACACTGCGCCGATCCGGCTGGTTTGCCAGCACCGATCATAGATCAGCACCAACGAGTATTCCCGTGTGATATTGGTGAGATACACATCACACGCCGGTTCTTCCATA